>JADFKI010000012.1 GCA_022565015.1 Chloroflexota bacterium | reverse complement strand
CACAAGGCGATCGTCGTCGAGGACAACGGCATCGGCAGCGGCTGCGAGCTGTGCATACAGATCTGCCCGTTCGACGCCCTCGAGCTGGGCGACCTCAAGATGGACCCGGCCAACATCAAGCTGTTCTTCGCCTCCTGACAGGGGTAGCGCTTCGGATATTGGCTATTGATCTCACAAAGTTGCGCCACCTGAATCAAATACCAATGGATATTCCTGGGGCAGGTCCATGAAATAAAATCGCTGCCCAGGTTGCCACAACTGGGCAGCGATCTGATAATGCCGACATTTTTGACGGGCTAAGGGGATTAGCCTCTACTGTCGATGAAAATCTCCGGCATCGGACCCGGAGGGGGCTGAGATAGGTCCATGCCGTGAAGCTCCTTCAAGCTGTCCTTGAATCTCAAGTCAACCGCGTTATCCGAACCTGCTAATTTCTGCATGAAGTCATCGCTGCCCGGTCCCTCATGCAGGGCAATGACTGCGGGCCCCGAGGGGGTCTCGACGAGCCATGCCGCGTGCCGCGTCAGGCCGTACCGGCTGTTAAGGTCCTTTAGGTCTCCGGAGCTGTCCAGATCGGCCGCCCACTGCTTCCATGCATCGAGTTTGCCTTCCAGGATTGGTACTAAAACAACACCCATATAAGACTCCTTTCAAACTTTATATTCTTAATTTTCCCAGGCTTCTCGGGAATTCTAAAAATGTTAGAGTCGCCCGGCGCGAAGTTTGCTTTGAATTATATACGCTGGGACGAGCTAAGCAAATACGCGATCGTGACGAATGTGTATACCATTGCGACAAGACGAACTTACGTGGCCTCTCTGAAGGCGGAGCCTACTCCAGTTACTATCGGCCGCCTCGCCTTCTAGCAGGGCGTACCCTTCGGAATCGGCTGTGGGCCTTGCGAAATTACGTCGCCCGGCTGAGTAACACCTCAGACATATCTATGCAATTCAGACGGGAGCCAAGCCGTGTCCTCGCTCCCCAGTGAGCCGGCGCTGGAGGAAGTTAGAGGGAGGGGGCTACGTTTTGGAAGTAGTCGGCGCGGCTAGGGCCTCAGTACAACCCGCAGCACCTTGGACTGCTCCTCCTCCGCGAACTTGAACGCGTGCGCGGCGTCTTCCAGAGCGTACTCCTGGGTGATCAACGACTTGAGGTCCACCCTTTTCGAGGCGACCAGATCAACGGTCCTTCGGAAGTCGGACCGGGTCATCGCGCGAGGGAAAATCAGATTTGCCTCTTTTAGGTACATTTGCAGCAGGTTCAAGGACGGAAGGGGTTGAGTCGATATCCCGAAGCTTATCAGGCGTCCGCCTGGCTTCGTCATTTCCAACGCCTGCTGGAATGTCTCAGGGGTGCCTACCGCCTCGATGACGACGTCCGCGCCCTGATCGTCGGTAAGCTCCCGTACCCTGGCGACCGGGTCTTCCGTGGCCGCACTCACGACGTAGTCCGCCTCCATCTGCTTAGCCAGGTCCAGCTTCCACTGGCTGCGACCGATGCCTATGACCGGGAAAGCCCCTGACAGCTTGGACAGGCGCGTATGAAGCAGTCCCGATGCGCCCTGACCCAGGACGGCAACAGAGTCCGATGGCCTTATGGCGGCCAGTCGCTGGGCGTGCACGACGGTGCTCAGCGGCTGGAGCAGGGCGCCTTCCGCAAAGGAGATGTGGGAAGGCAGCTTGAACACGTGGGTCTGGGGCACGCTGAGGTATTGCCTCAGCACGCCGTCGGTCTCCCGCCCCATGAGAAGAGTCTGGCCGCAGATATTCTCCTTGCCCGTAATGCACCGTTCACAGTGATTGCAGTAAAGGTTGGGATTGATCACAACGGCGTCGCCGGTCTGGAACGCCGAGACCTCAGATCCCGTCTCCTGGATCACACCGGCGGCCTCATGTCCCGGCACACGTGGGTAGTCTACGGGCACGCCCCCGGCGTAGATGTGCACGTCGGTGCCGCAGATGGCCGTAGCCTTTATCTCTACGAGCACCTCGCCGGCGGAAGGCGACGGTATCGACGCCTCTGATGTCTTAATGGACTTTGGCCCTTCGAGTAGTACTTGTTGCATGGCTAGTCTATGACCGTGATTTCTTCTATGGGGAACTGCGTGGTGATCTCCGGGCCGCTCTCGGTGACGATCATCATCTCCTCCACCCTGACGCCCCACTGCAGCGGCTTGCCGTGCTGCGTCTCCAGCGCGAAGCTCATTCCGGGCAGGATCTCCACGGGATGGTCCAGCGAGTAGATGCGGGAGATGACCGGCGTGTCGTACTGGGCGAGTCCAAGGCCGTGACCCCAGAGGTTCGCCGCCGCCTGGTCCTCTTCCGCATAGCCCCACGCCTCGGTGGCGGACGGCCATACCTCGGCGACGTCCTTCGTCGTAGCGCCGGGCTTGACCTTATCGATGGCGCGATACAGCCAGTCGTAGGCTATCTTGTAGTATTCCTTCTGCTCGGCGGTCGGCTGTTTGCCGACGCAGTAGGTCCGGTACTGGCAGCTCTTGTAGCCGTTCCAGGTCACGGCGGCCATGTCGATGATCACCAGGTCGCCCGGCTGGATGATGCGGTCGGAGAAGGTGCGCCAGTTGGGCCAGCTGTTGGGCCCGGAAGACACGATGATGTCCTCGACGTCTTCAATACCAGGGATATTATAGAGGTAGTTCATGGCAAAGGCCGTTATCTGATGCTCCTGCATACCCGGCCTCATGAATTCGGATATAGCCTGATGGCAGCCGTCGCAGATGGCGGCCACGATGCGCATGGCTTCCAGCTCGCCCTCGCTCTTGATGGCGCGGGCCTGGACCATGGGGCTCGCGCCGTCGGTCCAATTAATGCCCGCCTCCCGGAATGAGTTAATGATATTCAGGTCAACGAAGTCGGTGCCCAGGGTCGCGTTTTGCACGCCGTACTTGGTCATCTCCTCGACGATGGCGTTGGTAAACTTGCTCACCTGCTGTCTGGAAGCTGGGCCCACTGCGCCCTTGATCCAGGAATAGGCGTATCGAACGTTCTCCGGGGGAAGCCAGGGACAGTGACGGTTGATCTGCGTGCCGATGTCTCCCTGCTCGAACAGGACCGGCTCCGCGCCCTCGCAAAGGAGAGCGTACCGAAGTCCGGGCTTGAGCCTGCACCAGCCCGGCGTAATCGTGCTGGTGATGTAGCGGACGTTCTCGTCGTACATGACCAGCATGGCGCCCAGGCCGTTCTCCTTCATGGCCTCGCGGGCCCGGTTGAGGCGATACTTTCGAACGTCGTCCCAGTTGATTCGTTGCTGCCAGTCCGTGCCCACGAGCCCGAAGCTCGAGGTAGTGCGTTTTACCATTCCCAGGTGCCCTCCCTTAATATTGATCGACTCTGATTCGTTAACATTCGAGCCATTGATAGGCGGTAAAAAACTCGGCCGCGCTATCCGAAATGTTTTAGCGGCCGATACGTCTCACGACGTGAGTACGATGCGTCCCAGCGGCGAGCTATTCCGCAACATATCCAGCGCTTCGTTGGCCTTCTCGAGCGGGAAACGCTGGGTTACGACGGGCTTGAGCCGGCCGCTCTCCGTGAGCTTCACCACTTCGACTACGTCCTGCAGCGTTGAGGCTCGCGAGCCCAGTATGCTCCATTGGCCGTAAATCAGCTCGGCACTGTCTACCGAAAGTGGCTGGCCGTACGCATATCCAAGCACGACCAGTCTGCCGCCCAACTTGAGACACTTGATGCAATCGTCTAGGATTCCGCTCACGCCTTCCCCGCCGACACACTCCACGACGATGTCGGCGCCCTTTCCATCGGTCAGTGCCTTCACCTGTGATGACGGGGAGTCGTCTCCGCCGGCAAGCACGGACTCGGCGCCAAACTCCTCGGCGGCCTTGAGCTTGTCCTCCGTCACGTCGACGGCTATTACCCGCGCGCCCATGATGAGGGCGATCTGGACAGCGTGGACTCCAAGTCCGCCGACGCCAATGACCACGACCGTCTCGCCTCCCGTGACCTTAGCCCGCTGGACTAAACCGTGATACGGGGCCGCGACGGCATCCGGCAGAACAGATGCCTCCTCAAACGGCACGTTGCTATCGATCTTGATGGCGTTTCTGCCCCGTGTCACCAGGTATTGAGAGTAGCCGCCGTCAATCTCAAAACCGGTACGGGGGGCGTCCAGACAGTGATTCTCAAATCCCGTGCGGCATGCGTCACAGTATCCGCACCCGTGAGTTGGGTACACGGTCACGTGGTCTCCAATGCTGAGCCCTCTTACCTCATGTCCCAGGCTCGTCACTTCACCGGCTGTCTCGTGGCCTAGGATGTGCGGAAGCGTCACGGTGGAAACCAGCCCGTCTATCATTTTCAGGTCGGTAGCGCAGATGCCGTTTGACCTAACCCGTACGACTACATCCTGGGGTCCCGGCTCGAGGTCGGGGAGGTCTCGCAATTGAAGCTGCTCCGAGTATCTCTCGATGACCATTGCCTTCATGTTGTCCTGTCACCGCCATGAACGTTTTGCTCTCGCGAATTGTTGCGGTTCGCATCCAAAATAAGAAACAATTCTCCGTGAAAAAACTGGTGGGCTTTTGCCATCGGGAGCCGTTTCGGGCCAGTCGTCACAAATGCATCTCAGCATACTGGGTGCTGAGCCGCCCAAACGCAGGCTCGATTATAGTTGCACACCAAATCGTGGTCAAATCGATTATGACTCAGGCAGGTTCTCAGGGGACCGATTTCCCACGACTGAATCGCGGCCGAGGGGCGATTATGTGCATACGTCGGCTTCCGATGACACATGTGCGCGAATTTCGCATAAGCTGAATAAGGGCCGTGGGCCTACGACGTTAGCGCCCGAGCCCAGAAGTCGGGCTTCATGAGACAGTCGACGAACGCCGCGATGGTGTGATATCTACGGGTGCCTCAATTTGGCAGTGTTATCTGAACTCAAAGTTGGCGGCCTGAAGACCGCAGTAGATCTTGCCGATGGTCTCCAGGCATCGCTCGTTGGAGGGAGGCATGACGGGCCCGGCCAGCGCGTCCCGATGCCAGCGCTCCAGAGGCATGTCCTTGAGTATGCCACGCCCGCCGGCCAGCCGCATGGCCTGCTCGGTGACCCTTACGCCCACCTCAGCACAGAGATACTTGGCCTGCGTGGTCGCAAGTGTCACGGCTTCGGTGTCGTCCGTTTCCCTGACGACGGCAGTCTCACAGAGCAATAGCTTGGCCGCCCGGATGGACGTGCCCATCTCCGCGATAGCGCTTTGCGTCACCGCGCCCTCGCTCATGGCGCCGGACGACGACGATAGGCTTCGGGATTTCGCGTACTCGACGATGAAATCGAAGGAGGTCTCGGCTATGCCGAGGTAGGTCGCGGCGTACCCGAGCGAGAAGCGGGAGAGGTCCACCGTGAGAAACCCGCCGGGCGGCCCTACAATCTGGGACGTTTTCACCAGGGTGTCGTACCGGATTGTGTGGCTGACCGTGCCTCGCATTCCCATGGCATTCCATCTGCGTTCTACTTTGATTCCCGAGCCTGCCCGGGGGACCAGGGCCGAGAGCAGGCCCTCCTTGGCCGTGGACGTCCCCTCCAACATGCCTGTCAGAAAATAGTAGTCGGCTGAATCTCCCAGAGAGCAGAAGTGCTTCAGACCCTCCACGTGAAAGCCGCCGTCAGTGGGCGTGAAGGAGGTGCGTATTACGTACTTATCCCGAAAGCTGGAATCCGGTTCGCTGGTTATGGAGGCGACCAGCTTGCCGTTCTCCGCGACCTCTTTGAAATAAAACTGCTTCTGCTCTTCCGTGCCGAGCTCATCTATGAACGTGAGTATGGTGGAGTGCATATTGAAGGTGAGGGCCGTGGCGGAGCAGCCTCTGGCGATTTCCCCGACGCACAGGGCGTAGGTAAGGTCGTCCACGCCGAGGCCGCCGTACTTTTCAGGTATGGTCAGGCCCAGCAGTCCCGCTTCATGGAGGTCCCGGTAGTTTTCCGTGGGGAAGGTCGAGTCGGCGTCGTACTGGGCTGCCATGGGGGCGAACCGCTCTTGCGAAAGGGACCGGACAGTTTCGACAAGAGACTGCTGGTCCGGCGTCAGGAACCTGGACGCGAGGGCGGGTATCTGCCCGTTGGTCTCCCTACGAGTATCCTCGGCTGAATCCATAGTCAGTTGTCCGCTCCTTCAGGTACGCGGTCTCTGATCACGCGCTATATCCCCATCAGGGCTTCCAGGTTCTTCCAGAGGATAGCATCTTTTTCATCCCGAGTCAGGCTTGCCAGGCCATTGACCCACTCCGCCGGAGAGTCGATTCCCATATCAAATGGCCAGTCGCTTCCCAGCATGATGCGGTCCACTCCTACGGTGTCGATCATGAAGCGCAATACGGATTCGCTGTGAGTAAGGCAATCGTAGTAGAAGCTGCTCAGGTAAGCGCTGGGTGGCTTGTGGAGGTTCACTCTGGCCTCGGAGCGCACCTGCCATCCCCTGTCCAGCCGCCCGGCTCCGAACGTAGTATAGCCGCCGCCGTGGGAGAAGCAGATCTTCAGGTCCGGGTGCCTGTCCATGACACCGCCGTAGACGAGCGAGGCAAAGGTCACCGTGCGGTCGGCCAGGTTGCCGATGCTGTTGCCGAGGTTGTAGCTGCTGGTGCGATTATTGACGACGGTATCGTTCTCGACCTGATGGAAAAGAATCAGCGCCCCGAGCCCTTCGACCGCAGCCCAGAACGGTTGAAACTGGGGCTCGTCCAGGCAGTGACCGTTGATGTGGTCGTTGATCTGAGCGCCTTTGAGACCGAGCTCGCTGACGGAGCGTTCCAGCTCGGCGATAGCCGCCTCTATATTTTGCATGGGGAGCGTGGCCAGCCCCGCGAAACGGCTCGGCCACTGCTTGGTGAGCCTGGCCACGTAGTCATTGCAGTCCTTAGACGTTGCCACGCCAATCTCAAGAGGCAGGTCGTAGTTGTACAGCTGAGTCCACGTCGACAGGACATGGACATCCACGCCTATGGAGTCCATCTCCTCCAGACGCTGCTCAGGGCTCATCAAGAACTTGGGATGGAGCCAGAAGCGTTTGCCGTCCCTCAACAGGAAGGTCCGCCCGGACTCCTCCATCATGGTGAAGCCGTGCCACTCGCCGCCGTTCTTGAGGTCCGTGGCGTTGTCCGGAGCTATGTGGGCATGAATATCTATTGAGCGCATGTGTTCACCTTGGCTGTTGCCACTCCCGCCGTGGACGACCGGAGTAGCAGTGTTGTCGTATGACTCGCGGCTGCGACGCTTGGCCGCAGCCGAGACTACGCGCGACTGCTCTCCGCCGGAAGAATGTCTGCCGCCGGCCGACGACTATATTCCCAGCAACTCCTCGAGGTTCTTCCACAGGATCGCATCCTTCTCTTCCTGGGTGAGGCTTTCCAGTCCCAGAAGCCAGGCGACGGGCCAGTCAATGGCCATGTCGAACGGCCAGTCAGACCCAAACAGCACGCGGTCTACTCCCACGGTGTCGATAAGCAAGCGAAGCGCCGACTCGCTGTGGGTCAGGCAGTCGTAGTAGAACTTACGAAGGTATGTGCTTGGCGGCAGCTGAATATTCTCCCGGGCCTCGGACCTGACCTGCCAGCCCCGGTCCATGCGTCCGATGCCGAAGCAGACGTAGCCGCCGCCGTGAGACAGGCAGATCCTGAGATCGGGATGCTTGTCCATCACGCCGCCGTAGACGAAAGAGGCGAACGTCACCGTGCGGTCTGCAAGGTTGCCGATGGAGTTTGGAAGATGGTACTTGTTTGACCGATGGCTGACCACGGTCTGTCCGCCCTGGTGAATCAGCATCACGGCGCCCAGCTCCTCGGCGGCCTTCCACAGAGGCAAGAACTCCGGATCGTCGTATGTCTTTCCGTTGACGTGGTCGCCGATCATCGCGCCCTTGAGGCCGAGCTGAGTCATTGAGCGCTCGAGCTCCGCGACAGATGCCCTCACGTCCTGCATGGGCAGGTTGGCGAGGCCGGAGAAGCGGGTAGGGTGGTCCTTGGTAAGCTGCGATACGTAGTCGTTTGCCTCGCGGGACATCTTTGTGACCGTGTCGGCGTCCTTGTCGTAGTTGTAGAAAGAGGCGCCCGTTGATAGAACGTGGACATCTATTCCCAGCGAGTCCATATCTGCAAGTCGCTGCTCCGGAGTCCAGGTGGTCCTGGGGTTGTAGGCGTGCTGGGCTTCCGCGCCGGCGACAGTGCCGTACCAGTCCTCACCCTTTTCGACCGCGCGAAGGTATCCCTCCGGCGAAATATGTGCGTGGATATCGATGCTTCGCATATTCGTACGTGACTCCTAAACGTATTTCTTTACCTGGTTCTAAATTCCAAGTAGCTCTTCCAGGTTCTTCCACAAAATGAGCTCTTTTTCTTCCTGGGAGAGGCTCTCCATCCTCAGCACCCAGGCCACGGGCCAGTCCAGCATCATGTCCGCGGGCCAGTCCGTGCCGAGCACGACCCTGTCCGCTCCCACGGTGTCGACCAGGTAGCGCAGGGCCGGCTCGCTGTGGGTCAGGCAATCGTAGTAGAAACTTCGGAGGTACTCGCTGGGTGGCTTGCTTATGTTTACCTTTGCCTCGGGGCGCACCTCCCAGCCCCTGTCCATCCTGCCGATGCCGAAGCAGGTGTAGCCTCCGCCGTGGCACAGGCACACCCTCAGGTCGGGGAACTTGTCCATTACGCCGCCGAAAACGAACGTGGCGAAGGTTATCGCCCGGTCCGTCAGGTTGCCGATGCTGTTGGGCAGGTGGTATCGATCGAGGCGAGGCGTGACGACCGTGGGACGCGACTGGTGTATGAGAATGAACGCCCCTAGCTCTTCGGCCGCCTTCCAGAACGGGTAGAACCTCTCATCATCGAAGGTAACGTCATTTATGTGGTCATTGATCATGACGCCCTTCATGCCAAGCTGCGTCATCGCTCGTTCCATCTCCGCGACGGCTGCGTCAATGTCCTGCATGGGGACGTTGGCCAGGCCGGACAGACGGTCGGGATAGTCCTTCATCATCTGGGCTATCTCGTCGTTGCAATCACGAGCTATGGAGGTTGCTACCGCAATGTCTTTGTCATAGTTGTAGAAGGACACATTGGTGGTGACGACCTGCACGTCTATGCCCAGCGAGTCCATGTCGGCGATGCGCTGATCGGGCGTCCAGGCATTTCTGGGATTGAACAGCTCACCGGAGGCCGAGGTCATGCCGTGGAAGTCCCCGCCGTTGAGCACGGCGTTCTGAAAGCACTGGGGCGTCAGGTGGGCATGTATATCGATCGTCCGCATATCTCTTTGGCTTCCTCGATTCCAGCATTGTCTTAAATCGAACTCTTGCCTGTTCGCGTCCGACGAGCTGCAATTGCCTGTCGGCAGCTTCCTCGATTCCGACGTTTTCTTATATCGTATTCGGTGTTTTCTGTCGAGATCGAGCCAAGGTCGCTATCCGGCAGCTTCCTCGATTCCGACGTGAACTATCGTTCAGGTTCTGGATTCTTCATACCAAGCGGGCTGCAGGCGCCGACTGCACGAAACCTCGATCTTGACCGACGTCAGGCTTCCAACCTGATCGTCTAAATATTGAGCAGACCCTCGAGGTTTTTCCAGAGGATGGCCTCTTTTTCTTCCTTCGTCAGGCTCTCGAGTCCAAGCACCCACGAAGCCGACCAGTCGATGGCCATGTCGGCAGGCCAGTCGGTCCCGAAGACGACCCTGTCCACGCCGACGGCGTCGATAACGAAACGCAACGATTCCTCGCTGTGCGTCAGGCAGTCGTAGTAAAAGTTTCTCAGGTATGTGCTCGGCGGCCGCTGAATATTTACCCTGGCCTCCGGTCGCACCTTCCATCCGTGGTCCATGCGTCCGATGCCGAAGCACGTATAGCCGCCGGCGTGGGACAGGCATACGCGCAGGTCTGGGAACTTATCCATTACCCCGCCGAAGACCAGGGACGCGAACGTCACCGCCCGGTCGACGAGGTTGCCTATGGTATTGGGCATGTGGTACTTGGTCGATCGCTCCCTGACAACGGTCTGCCCGGGCCGCTGATGGATCAGAAGCATTGCGCCTAGCTCTTCCGCCGCCTCAAAGAAGGGGAGGAACTTGTCCTCATCGTAGCTTTCGCCGTTGACCGTGTCGTCGATCATCGCGCCCTTCATGCCGAGGCCCGTCATGCATCTCTCGAGCTCGGCGATAGAAGCGCCTATGTCCTGCATGGGCAGGGTTGCGAGACCAGAGAAGCGTTCCGGGTAGTCCTTTGTCATCTGCGCGACTTCGTCGTTGCATGCGCGAGCCAGCCCCGTCGTAAAGCTTGCATCACGGTCGTAAAAATACATGGGGCTGCCGGTGGAGACGACGTGAACATCCACGCCAAGGGAGTTCATGTCCGCTATGCGTCTTTCGGCGTTCCAGGACGGCCTTGGTCCGACGCCCACCTCTCCGGGTTTGAGCCCGTGCCACTCCTCGCCTCGTTTCGATGCCTGGATATATCCCTGCGGAATGTGATGGGCGTGAATGTCTATGCTGCGCAAGCGGGCCTCCAGTCAGATAGTTCTACGGAGCGAGGAAGGGCTATTCCCCACGTAGCTTCGGGTCGAATATGTCCCTGAGGGAGTCGCCGGCGAAGGCGAAGCCCATCACGGTGAGCATGATTGCAAGCCCGGGGAATATCACTATCCAGGGCGCGGTTGCGGCGTATTGAGCGGCGATCGTCACCATTCTTCCCCACGACGGGAAGGGCTCTGAGACGCCTAGCCCAAGATAGCTCAGTCCGGCCTCGGTCAATATCGCGGTGCCGAACATCGAGGACATGATGATCAAAAAGGGCGCTACGGCGTTGGGCAGAATATGGCGCAAGATAATCCTGGGGCTCGTGGCGCCAATGGCCTGGGCCGCCATTACGTAGTCTGATTCACGCAGCGCGATGGTGGAGGAGCGGAGGACCCGTACACCTCGTGGCATGATCGTAGCGGCTATGGCCAGGATTACGTTCGTCAGCGTATTTCCGAACACCGCGACAATCGTCAGGGCCAGAATCAGGTCCGGGAACGACATCCACATATCAACTAGCCGCTGGACGATGGCATCGAACTTCCCCATCAGATATCCGGAGAACAGCCCAAGGGCAGCTCCCAGACCGGTGCCCACGATTACGGCGGAGAACCCTACCAGCAGAGAAATTCTGGCGCCCGCCACGATGCGGGAGAATATATCCCTGCCAAACTGGTCGGTGCCGAAAAAGTTCGTGAGGTTCGGCCCCAAAAGGAGCGAATCGTAGTCTTGCGCCTGATATTCAAACGGCGCAATCAGAGGGGCGAAGAGGGCAACCAGTCCGACAAATACTACAAGCGAGACGCCTACCGCTCCCAGAGGCTTGGTACGAAAATAGTAACGGGTCTGCTGGAAAAAGCTCGCACGCTTGCGTCCCGTTAAGGCTATAACCTGTTCGCGACTTATCTCGGAGCTACCGGCCATCTGGAGTCCTTTTGGCTGCGCCGCTGTTCACACAGCCCCCTCTTACGTGTATCGAATTCGTGGGTCAAACCACGAATATAGGATGTCGACCACCAGGTTTGACACTAACACGATGGTTGCGATGAACATCACGATTGCCTGCACCACGGGGTAGTCTCGTCCCGCTATCGCCTGGACCAGGAGCTTGCCGATGCCCGGCAGGTTAAAGACCGATTCGATGACGACCAGGCCGCCCATCAGTATCACGACCTCAAATCCGGCCAAGGTCACGACCGGGAGCAGGGCATTTCGCAAAACGTGCACGAAAAGCACTCTGGGTTTCTGAAGGCCCTTGGCGTCGGCGGTCCGCACGTAGTCCTCACGAAGGACCTCCAGCACCGAAGACCTCGTCATTCGGAGCATACCCGCCGAGCTGCGGGCGCCAACTAACAGCGCGGGAAATACCAGGGTCTTGAAATTCAGCCACGGGTCTTCCCACGGGGCGGCGTAGGTGATCGGCGGGATCCAGTCGAACATCCATAGGAGTCCGAATATGATAATCAACGCAAGCCAGAAGTTGGGCGCCGACTCGAATCCCATGCTCACGGTCCTCAGGACGTAATCTACCCAGGTGTCCCGCCTTACAGCCGCGATTATGCCCCCTGGAACGGCTATTATTACGGCCAAGAGGACCGCAAGTAATCCCAACTCGGCACTTAACGCTATCCTCGGCAGCATTCGATCGAGGACTGGCCTTTTGTTAGTGAATGAGGTGCCCAGGTCTCCTCGGAAAATGTTTCCGACCCACCTGCCGTACTGCTCAGGCAGCGAACCATTGAGACCTAGCTGTTCACGAACTCGCTCGAAGTCTGCCTCAGTGGCGATAAACTGGGCATCGCGCCCGCCGATGAGCAGGGCCGTAGCGTAGTCACCGGGTATGACGTGAAGCATCAAGAATATGAACACCGACACGCCAAAGGCCGTTGGTACAAACAGGAACAGCCGCCTTGCGATGTACGCCCTCATCCATTTCCCCCCAGATTAGGACAATATCTGGCGTTTTCATTCAATGCGCTTGGTGAGTTCATCATAAGAGGTTGCAAAACAGACGGTTATCCCATTAAAGATCGTCTTGTCGAAAGTACAAAAGTTGCATAAATTATGTTGTCAG
Source organism: Chloroflexota bacterium (assembly GCA_022565015.1). Taxonomy (GTDB): domain Bacteria; phylum Chloroflexota; class Dehalococcoidia; order Lucifugimonadales; family JADFKI01; genus JADFKI01. Next base: position 13,382 of record JADFKI010000012.1, on the reverse strand, counting down.
CGGGCCACCCTCCGACATGCATCGGTTATGGATGGCCCGCATTATCAGTTCGTCTCAGGACGAGCCAGTGAAACTACTGGCCGCCTGGAATTCCGGTAATCTGGCCGCTGAAGCCGGTGTCGCCCGCATGGGAAGGATCCAACCAGAGCTGTTCCCACCTCACAAACGAACCGGACGGCTGTGGTTGATGGGCATAGCCCCTGACCTCAGGCCAGAAAGAGACAGCCTCTTGCTCCCAGTACAGGGGGAACTTCCAGTACTGTTCCATGGCGTAAATCTGAAGCTCGTCGGATATCGCCTTACGCGTGTTGGTGTCCACGGTTGAACCGGCCCGCTCGAGAAGGTCCTCGGCGAAGTCGTCGCAAGGGAGCTGAGGCGTCCAGTGGTTATTCGGCGAGATGCAACGCATGTAGTGCCCCATGCCCAGGAACGGGTCGTCGGCGGGCATAGTGTCGTTCCTCGGCAGGATGTCGCCCCAACTGCCTGTCGACGTCTGGGCTCGGTAGGCGATCGTCTCTACTGTGTCGAACACTGTCTTTATGCCTAGAAGGCGGAGCTGCTCCTGGATGAACGTGGCGCGTGCCTGTACCTGTTCATCTGCCTCGACCGTGAATAAGAACTCCTTATCGAAGTCAAAGTTCTCCGCTTCCAGGATACTTATCGCTTCCGCCCTCTGGGCCTCGTAACCGCCCGCCGGCTCACACCAGCCAGGTATGGCGCAGCCCTGGGCCTGGGTCAGGTCCCATGCCCCGCCGGGCGGCATTATGAACCCCTGGGAGCCGTGGCCCGAGAGAAGCACGTTGATTGCCGCGCCTCGGTCAATACCCATGAAGATGGCCTGGCGTACCTTCACGTTGTCCAGCGGGGGATTTGCCTTGTTGAGCCAGATGGAGTGGTGGCCTCGCGTGGCCCTGATGACGGTCCGAATCTGGTCATGGGCTACGTAGGCATCGTACTGGCCGAAGTTTCGGACCCAGTGCCAGTCGGTCTGGTGGGCCAGCTGGGCAGCCAGCTGGGCAGCCTCGTCGAGGATACCGAACAACAAGATGCTGTCCGTATAGGGCAGGCCCGGCTTGAAGTAGTCCGGGTTTCGCTCGAAAAGCTGCTCGTCTATGCCAACCGATTGACCGGGAGCCCACATGTAGGGCCCGGTGCCCACGGAGACGTCGGTGAACATGGCGTCCTCGCCGCCGGCCTGGAACCAGGCCTTGTTAAATATGAGGAAGGCGCGGTCAATGAAGGGTAGGAGCGGCGTCCCGGATGGGCCCTTGAGCGCTAGCTTCAAGGTGCTGTCACTAGTACAAGATGTGCCATCCAGGTCGACGTTGCCGAGCTTGGCGGCCATCTCAGGCGCTGTAATGCCCTCGCCGGTGATCATCGTCTGCATGGTAAATCTGACATCTTCGCAGGTGAAGTCATCACCGTTATGCCACTTGATCCCATCCTCGAAATTGATCGTCATGCTCAGAAGATCGGAGGACCCAGACCAATCACGTGCCAGGTCGGGAATAATGGTGCCCGCCAGGTAAGGGTCGTCGGCGACGATGCTGTTCATGGTGGGCGTTCGGTACCGGGACGTCACTCCGCTATAGGCACCCCAGGTGTTGGCATGGTCCAGGGGGTCCTCATAGTTGATGCGGATCTGTCCGCCGTATACCGGGTTTCCATAGAAGCGGGTGTCCGGGTGCCAATAGGCCGGTGTCTGCTCAGCCTCGGCAATGATCGTCTCCGTTATAGTTTCGGTGACTATAACGGTTCTGACAACCTCTATGGTCGCCGGGGTAGGAATCGCCATGACGGCCGCGTCGACGATCTTCGCGACTTCGGCGGCGCTGAGCGGCTCTTTCTGTCCGGCCACTGCCTTCGATACCGCATCCGAAACGGCTCCGGCCACTACCCCTTGGATATCTGCTCCCGTAACCTGTGAGGCCGTTGCGCCTCTGACGGCGGCTTCAACCATTGCCCTGATATCTTCAGGGCTGGCGGTCTCCGGTGCGGCCGCGGCGATGGCCTCTTGCATTAGCGCCCGCATTTCCGCGGCGGTTGGTCCGGCCGGTGCAGGAGCCGGCGCCGCCGGCGCTGCGGGGGTCGATGAGCAAGCAACCGCAAACACCAGTGCCAAAAACAGCGGGCCTAAAGCCCACGATTTCGACTTCCAACTAAAGCGATGAACCACAATTATACCTCCAAATCTTCATGTACCGGTGGGATGACCATGGGATATCTAAGGGACGTCTGAACCCAATTTTGCGCTGTCTCGCCTGACACTATATGAGTGCCTTTCGGTAGAGTGATACGTGCCACATATGCAATCGAATCCAGATCGTATTTTAAAATAATACCTGTGCTTACCCCCAAGATCCAATTGGGAACTGTCGACGCACGGAAATACCTGCGAAACGACGCATTTTCGATGGCTTGCAATATATACTTCCCAGTCATATCTTGTCAACATTCAAATGCGGTGGCTGGCCGATTTCCTTGGTCAAAACAGGCATTTGAGGGGCCGGGAGACCACTTCCCAAGCTCCTGGGCGTTTTGGACATATGGCCGCCGTTTCCTCTTCCTTTCGAGCCTGCCTGGCGTGCCGTACGACTCTGCTTCAATGCGTGTGTTGCCTCAAGAAACGTAAGAAGACAGCCTGGTGAGCATGTCATCACCCTCGCTGCCTACGTTCAGCTCCGCCCTGCCTATTATCTCCAATGCTCGGTCCGGATTCGGCGGCATCAACGTACATGTGCGGATGTCCCGAAATAGTCGGTCCAGCGGTAGACTCCGGTGGGCGCTGCGACCGCCAACCGTCTGGATCGCCTTGGACGTCACCATGAGGGACGCCTCGGTCGCCAGGTATTTTGCCCGTGCCCCAAGTACGGCCCGCTCATATGGATTGGATTTCTCCCACTTGCTTGCGCCGTTGTAAAGCACCAGCCTCGCGCCCTCCAAGGCCATCGTCATTTCGGCGACATGCCGCTGCACGACGAGGCTGTGGGAAAGCGGAACGGGCTCGGGATCGAACTGGTGTGTGTTGGCGTACTCCTTCACGAAGTTCAGGGCCTTCTGCGCGGCGCCGATGAAGACTGCTGAATACCCAAGCCCAAATCCCTGGCCGATACCGAGCTTGTCGCCTTTCCCCGGCTCCCCGAGTACGTCGTCTTCGGTCAGCATGCATTTTTCGAAGTGGACCGCCGGACTGACGGTCGCCCTCATGCCAATGGTGTCCCATTCGCCCACGATGCTCACGCCGGGCGTCGTTTCGGGTACGAGGGCCAGTATGTAGCCGCTTACCTTGTCGTAGCCTTCCATAGTGCAGTGGACCAGGCTCCTGTGAGTGGCGCCGGCCATAGTGCAAAAATGCTTTCTGCCGTTTAGCTCGTAGCCGCCGCTCTTCGGCGCCAGGACAGTGTCTCCGACGCCTGTACCGCCCCGTCGCTCCGGCTCGCTGCCCCAGCTACCGAACATCCTGCCCTTTTCGATTACGTCCGAAAAGAAGACCTGCTTTTGCTCTTGGGTCGCAAGTCCGTCGATGTAGCGCTGCACGACGGAGTGCATATGGACAGTCATCCCCGTGCTCGTGCAGCCGTAGGCCAGCCTTTCCACCGTCATGACGTATGTGAGCATATCGAGGCCAAGCCCGCCGTACTCCCTGGGGACGGCAAGTCCCAGAAGACCCTGCTTCCACACATCCTTCCAGCTCTCGACGGGGTGCCTGGCCTCTCGGTCGTACTCCGCCGCTCGAGGCCCCAGGCACTCCTCCGCAAGCCACTCCGCCTTTTCCAGGATATCCTTCTGGTCCTTCGTTAACGTAACGTCCATATAACCTCACTTCCAAAATTTCGGCCCTTGGAGCATTCCCCGGCCTCACGAGATTGCCTAGAATTACCCAAGAGACTCTATCGTCTGCTTCTCAATGCCGGGCATGATCCAGACGGGTCGAGGGCCGTTCTCGAAGCTCACGCCGGGGTCGTCGGGACTTACGCCGGTAATCGTGAGATTCATTGGAACGAGATACTCGATCTCGCCGTTGACCACCCGGAAGGGCCTGTCATGTCCCGGATATATGAGATCTGCCTCGCCGACGAGGCGGTCTATGCTCTGAGTCGCCTCATTTTCGTTCCAGAAGACGAGCGGATTCCTTCGCGTCAACGCGACGTTGGCGTAGTGCAAGACGTCGCCCGTCACAGCGCAGAGGCCGTCGTCGGTCTCCACCATTACCGACAGGCTTCCCGGAGAATGGCCGGGTGTGTGCAGGAGCCGGACGCCGGGCTCGACCTCGTAGCCCTCGTCGACCTCCTGGATGTCGGGCTGGAACTCGATCATTGCGCCGGTCCATGCCGGCGTGGCCCAGTCGTTGGCATGGGGATGGTGCGCGTATTTCCTCTCGTATGGATGGACCAGCATGGGGGCGTGGGTAAAGAGGTCGTAGTTTTGGCTGTGGTCCCAATGGGCGTGGCTCATGATCGTCACGTCAATGTCCTGCGGCGTCAATCCGCGCTGCTCCAGCGCCTCCTGGAGGGCGGTGCGCCGGCCTACGTGGCCGACGTCCACAAGGGTCCGCTTCTGTCCCTCGATGAGCACCACGGAACAGAATCCGACTACTCCTTCGGTGGTCCGCAGCGGGCTTCCATTCAACAGCACGTCGATCTTTGGCATCTCATTCTCCTTCGTGATGTGTCTTCTAACAGTTGCGCTGGGAATCTATGCCTTAACAGGCTTTCGGGGTTCCTTGTAAGCGCGACCCCTGTTTGCAACAGTCCTTTCCCCTGTGAAGGACATTACTGGAACTCCATATCCGCAGCTTGTCATAGTCTTTTCGACTTCGATTTCAATGACCTGACGCGTGGTCAGCTTAATTTCATCTGCTGGTGATTCCAACAACAGTTTCGCAAGAGGGGACTCGCCTAATGGCGTTACTTTCGCTTTGCCGTAGAGCCTAACGATGCCGGCGTTCTCGGCCTCGAAGGATGCAATCATCACAGTAATAGGCCCGCCCGCGATCGAGTGCCTCGCGGTTTCGTTGCCGCTACCAATATAGTCGAGAAAGGCCACGCGGTTGGGGGCAAGTACATGCAGAGGCACGCCTCCTTTGGGTGAAACGTTCACTGGGCCTTCTCCTTCTGGCCCCTCACCCAGTGCAGGGTCAGCGGTCGCAATAAAAAACATGGGCGCCTTCTTGATTAGGGCCGCCTGCTCATCGGTTATGGAGGGATAATAGGTAGCCATGGATTCATCTCTACTTTCACTGCGTTAGCCGATATTTCTCAGATAGAACCGAAGCTTCGGAAATAGTGAATGAATTCACACCTCAATGGAAACGAGTGTAATAGGGGCGATTATTGCTGTCAACAAAGCATCCCAAGCGGGCAGCTAAGCTAGATATCCGTTCGGGGCCGCAGCCCTCTTCGGAGTATAATAGTCGGAGTTCGAGTGGAGGTGTCCCATATGACCAGCGTGCAAACGATTCAGTACGATCTTCTGATTGACGGCGAATGGCGGCCCGCCCAGAGTGGAGAATACTTCGAGGTGGAAAACCCGGCCACCGGTGATTCAATTGCGCGTATGGCGAACGCCGGTCCCGAAGACGTCGCCGATGCGGTCGCGTCTGCCGAACGCGCCTTCCTTCATGGCCCCTGGTCAGACATGGACGGAGGCGAAAGAGGCAGGATAATGTGGCGCATTGCCGACCTGATAGAGGGGCGCATGGAGGAGCTGGGCCGCCTGGAGTCCATTTCCAACGGACGACCAATCTCGGAGACCGCGTCGCAGATGAGGGTCGTGGCGAGCTACTTCAGGTACTTCGCAGGCTTCTGCGATAAGATTCAAGGCTCGACGATTCCAACCGGCAGCTCGCACTTCAACTACACGGTCCGAGTTCCCCTCGGCGTCGTAGGCCAGCTTACGCCCTGGAACCATCCGCTGATGATAGCGTCCAAGAAGCTGGCTCCGGCCCTGGCCGCAGGCTGCACGGTCGTCCTCAAGCCGTCGGAGTGGGCCCCGCTGACCCCAACCGAGATCGGCAACATTGCCCTGGAGGCTGGCCTTCCGCCCGGCGTCTTGAATATCGTAAACGGCTTCGGCCCAACGTCCGGGAAGGCGCTGGCATCCGATCCTCGCCTGGGAAAGCTGGACCTGACCGGCGGCACGGAGACCGGTCGCGCCGTGGCGCAGATCGCCGGAGCCAACCTTGTACCGCTGCAGTTCGAGCTTGGCGGCAAGGCGCCCGTAATCGTATTCGACGACGTGAAGCTGGAAGATGCCGTCAATGGCTGTGCCTTCGCGTCGTTCATCGCCTCGGGTCAAACATGCATCCAGGGGTCTCGCGCCATCGTTCACCGTTCCATATACAATCAGTTCGTGGAAATGTTGGCTAAGAAGGTGTCGGGCATCAAGATAGGGGACCCCACCGACACGCAGACCCAGATGGGGCCCGTCATCTCCAAGCCCGCTTACGACCGCATTCTCAGCTACGTAAAGTCGGCCAAAGATGAAGGAGCGTCGGTCGCCCACGGCGGCAAGAAGCCCGAAGGGGCTCAGTTCGAACGGGGCTACTTCATCGAGCCTACGATCCTCGCGGACGTTCGCCAGGACATGCGAGTCGCTCAGGAAGAGATCTTCGGCCCGGTGGTCTGCGTCATACCCTTCGATAGCGAAGATGAGGCGGTGGCCATCGCCAACGATATCCCTTACGGCCTTGGCTGCTCGATCTGGACCCGAGATGTTGCCCGCGCGCACCGAGTGGCCCGCGACGTCATTGCAGGGGTCATCTGGATAAACGACCATCACAGGCTGCATCCCGCGGTACCCTGGGGCGGCTTCAAGGATAGCGGCTTCGGGCGCGAGGGCAGCTTCGAATTCATCAACGAGTACACGGCACCGAAATATGTCTGCGTTCGCATCGACCCGGAAGCCGTGGACTGGTATGGGAGCTCGGGCACGGGCAGGCGCCTCAACTAGGCCGCCGTGATGGCCCAGGCCGATCATCGACTGGGCCGCAGTCGCCGGTCTGACGGAAATGACCGCCGGGTCTATGCCTCTTCCATATGGAGGGCCCGTGCGAGTGATATGATCGCGATCAGGTCATAGCACGACAGAGAATTCGAGAGGCTACTGCGGGCGAACTATTAAAGGGTAAGCGTAATGCAATCTGCACCGAAGGTCCCCATCTGGGTAACCGTAAACGGCAAGTGAAGTGACCATCTGGTCAGCCCGACGTTTACGTTGCTTGAGGTGCTGCGAGACGAGCTTGGGCTTACCGGGGCAAAGAGGGGCTGTGAGGACGGGACCTGCGACACGTGCACCGTCATCGTGAACGGTGCGATGGCGCGGGCGTGCCGAGGTCCTCACGATCGAGCAGACGGCAAGGAGGTCCTCACGATCGAGGGCATGGGCAGCGCCGATAAGCTGCACCCTCTGCAAGAGGCCTTTATTGAAGTTGACGCAGTCCAGTGCGGCTTCTGCACTCCCGGCATGATTATGGCGTCCAAGGCCCTGTTGGACCGGAGGGACAGTCCGGATAGGGAGCAGATCGCCAGGGCGCTGGGCAGCAACCTGTGTCGCTGCACCGGCTATGCCGGCGTGCTGGACGCCGTCCAACTCGTCAGCGCTCCGAAAAAGAACGGCGAAGCCTCTGGTCCGACAGCCCAGTGGGGCGCGCAACAAAGGGCCGATGCTCAAGACAAGGCCCTGGGAATATCGCAGTATGCCGCCGACCTTACGATGCCGAACATGCTCCACGGAGCGTTCCTTCGTAGCCCCCACGCCCACGCCGACATAGTTTCCATCGACGTTTCGGAAGCCGAGGCTTTGCCCGGCGTACTGGCCGTCGTGACTTCCAAGGGCGTGCCTGGGCTAAACAGGTTCGGCAGGGTTGTGAAGGACCAGCCTGTGCTGGCCGACGACAGGGTCCGTCAGATCGGGGACGCGGTTGCCGCCGTAGCCGCCGAATCGCCGGAGATAGCCGCGGAGGCGGTCTCGTTGATACGCGTTGACTATCGGACCCGCCCCGAGGTCCTGGACCCGGCCGATGCGCTGAAGGAGGACGCTCCCATCCTTCATGGCGAGACGAACCTTCTGGCTGAGAAGGAGATCAAGTGGGGAGACGTCGAGGAAGGGCTGGCTCAAGCGGATTTCGTATTTGAGGAGACATATACCACCCCATGGTGCGAGCACGGTTACTTAGAACCGGAGGCCGCGCCGGCATTCCTGGACGACGACGGCGTAGTCACGATTCGCACGGCCACGCAGCATTCATTCTTGCACCGCGCCGCCGTTGCGGAGACGATGGACCTTCCAGTGGAGCGGGTCCGCATCATCCCGACGGTGATCGGCGGCGCATTCGGCGGAAAGACGGATGTCTCGTGTCAGCCCGTCGCGGCGCTGCTTGCCATGAAGACGGGTCGGCCCGTGAAGATAGTTTACGGCCGGGAGGAGTCCCTTACGTCGACGACCAAGCGTCACCCCATTGAGATACGGTGCCGCACCGGCGTGACTAAAGACGGAAAGCTCACGGCGTTGCATGCGGAGATGCTGGCCGACACGGGGGCGTATGCCTCAGCGGGCCCCGGACTTTACATCAGGGCCGGAGTGTCCATCTAGGGCCCCTACCAGTGGCCCAACGCATACATACACGGCAAAGTCGTCTACACCAACAATACCTTGGCCGGGGCCATGCGCGGCTTTGGCGCCCCTCAAGTCGCCTTTGCCATCGAGGCCCAGATGGACGGCATGGCCGCGGAGCTGGGAATCGACCCTCTCGAGTTCCGCCTGATGAACCGACGCGTCACCGATGCGTCCGAGGCGACTCCCATGGACCTTCAGCAGGAGGACGCGTACGAGAAGACGGTCGAGGCCGTACGTCCATTTTACACAGAGGCGCTGAGCTCCCGCCCGAATAGGTCCGAAGGGAACGGTCGCTATCGCCGGGGCATAGGCATCGCGTCCATGAGGTACGGCGTTGGTGCCTCCGGCCGCGCGCGGGCACCTGGGAGGGTGTCCCTCGAGCTTGGGTTGGACGGAGGCTTGAGACTTCTCACGGGCGCGGTCGATATGGGGCAGGGCTCGGACACGGCGCTGAGCATTATCGCCGCCGGGGAGCTTTCGCAGCCCATGAGCTCCATCACCATCGTGACCGGCGACACCGAAATCACTCCGGACGCCGGTACTTCGACCGGCAGCAGGCTGGTCTACTACGTGGGCAACGCCGCGAAGGACTCGGCGATGCAGCTCTAGGAAGCCGTCCTTTCGACCGCCTCCGACCTGCTGGAAATGCTCCCCGACGAGCTTCAGCTGGAAGAGGGCCGTGTGACCTCTACTAACGGCAACGGCGCGAGTGCTCTCTCCGAGACCCTGGCGGAGGGAGCGCAGGCCCGACAGTCGGCCAGACAGCCACTTCGCTTCGATGGCGTGTTCGACACCACGTCGCTGATATACGACGCAGAGACGGGCGTTGAGAGGCCCTACGCGGTATACGTAACGGCAACGCACCTCGCCGAGGTCGAGGTGGACATGGAGAAGGGCAACGTAAGGGAGATTCGAATCGTCGCTGCGCACGACGTTGGCTGGGCCGTCTATCCCCTTGGACTAAAAGGCCAGATCGACGGCGCCGTGGCGATGGGAGTGGGCCTCGCGCTCAAAGAGGAGTACATACCCGGCGAGACCATCGGCTTCAAGCAGTACCGAATGCCCACGGCGCGTGACGTTCCAGAGGTGGTTATGCTCCTGGTGGAGACCGGAGACCCGTCCGCCGGCCTGGGCGCCAAGGGCGTTGCCGAGTGCGCTACCGTCGCAGTCGCGCCCGCCATCATTAACGCCGTCGCCGATGCAATCGGCACTCATCCGACGGCCCTGCCCGTGACCCCTGCGCGTCTGATGAGTCTGATTGGCCGTGCGGCCGGCTAGCCCTCGCTGACTCCGGACATTCGCGCCAGCACCTCGAAGATGACGGCGAAGTCCTGGTCCGCCAGGCCCATGCCTCGGGCCGCCGTCAGGTACTCGTTGGTTACCGAGGCCGTGGGAAGGGGCACGTCGACCTGTCGGCCCAGCTCCAGGGCGAGGCCCATGTCCTTCTGCATCATGTTGACGTCGAACCACGCCTCGTCAGGCATATCCAGCACGAAGGGTCCTCGATACTTGAGCATGGGGGACGCTATCACGCTGTTGAGCAGCACCTCGACCGCCGTCTCTCGCTTGATACCGCTCTTTTCCGCCAGAAGAAGGCCCTCGCTGAAGGCGAGCATGTGCACGGCAAGGCTCAGGTTGGTCGCGACCTTCATGGAGACCGCCAGGCCGTTATCGCCCACGTGCGTGGCCTTGGGCCCGACGTCCAGCAGAATTGGCTTGACCCTCTCGAAGACGTCGATGTCTCCTCCCACCATGAAGGTGAGCTGACCCTGATCGAGCGTCGCCACGCTTCCCGACACCGGCGCGTCGAGCATTCGCGCGCCCTTATCCGCCACCAGGGCTGAGAGCTCTCTGCTGGCCGCGGGCCCCACCGTGCTCATATCGACGTAGATTTTGCCGGGACCCAGGCCCGCCAGCACACCGTTTTCGCCGCCCGTGATTGCGAGCAGGGCCTCCGTGTTGGACACCATGCTGAACGTCACGTCGCAAGCCCGTGCGACATCCTTCGGTGAGTCCGCCCAGGTCATGCCGGCATCCAAGAGCCACCGGGCCTTGGACCTGGTCCGGTTGTAGCCCGTCACGGCATGCCCGGAATCCAGCAACCGCTTGGCAATTCGGCCGCCCATGACGCCAAGGCCCACGAATCCTAGATTAGCCATGAGTCCCTCCCTGAACGGTTAGTGCCAAACGGTCGCCGGTGTTCCACGTGATTTTACAAAAAATCGGCCCGTGGCAAACGCCACGGGCCAGATTAATCGGCTGACATTTGCCGGTACAGCCATTTCCATACCAACTTAGTCTTAGAGCCTATCCGAAAACCTCATTTGGACGTCTTACGGTCCTTCGACAATGCTCAGGACGAACGGAAGATTGCCCGTTCGTGGTAACTTGTCGAACCATTCGTGGCAGTTTTCGGATAGGCTATTAGTCGATGTGGAACATGATCATGTGCTCGCGCATTACGTCCAGCGCAAAGTCGTTCTCCACATCGCGGATGACCGAGTGGACGTGGTTCGCGTCGTTCTGAAAGTTGTCGAACTCCACGATGAAGTTGCCGCCGTGAATCCGGTAGTAATGCTTGTCGGCCTTGGTCGTCCCGCCGTGCCATGAGAAATGAAAGTCCTCGATGCCGTTTTCTTGAATCATCGACATCTTATCCTTGGACACGTCGTTACGTACCTGGTTCACGTACTCGCTGATTAGCGACATGAACATCTCTTTCTGCGTGCCGTTCATCCTCGAGCCGGGCAACCCCTCGCCCTCAGGCAGGGACGGCCTTGTGGCGTTGTAGGTGTAGATGTCCCAGGGGGCCTTTTCGTGAACGATGGCCTTCGACCGCTGGCCGGAATCCAGGCTGTCCAGGAGCTCAAAGGACAGGTCCTCTCTTCGGCTTAGGATGCGCAGCCCCTGCTTGGGGCCCTTCTTGACCTCGGCGGGATTGGAGCCGAAGAAGAACGGGGTCGTGGAGATGACCTTGTCGCCCATTATGCTGAGCTGGTACGAAATGTGATGGCCCTCTACTCTGAAAGCCCAGGGACCGTCGCCGCCCGGCTCTCCGAATATCGTCCAGTAGTAGAGCTCCGGGTCCCTGTTCCAGCCGACGTTGCCCTCCTCGGCCTCCAGCGGGCCAAGCACCAGCTCGTGCTCGATAATCAGCCGGGCCTGCTTGTAGGCCTCTTCGCTGAGGGTGCTTTCCATTAGCGAGAACGCGAGTTTTCGCTGGTTCTCGTCCATGTCCCTCAAGGGCAGTCCACGCCTGTTCAGGGGAGGGTAGTACCAGAAGAGCCGCTCGCCCGCGGTGTAGTTGATGAGCGACCTTTCCTTCTGTGCCGACGACAAGCTGTTGACGTAGTTGGACGCGGTCTCTGCCAGCTGAGAAGCGGCGTGGGAATGGCCATTTTCATTGCCGTGATCGTGGTCTGTAGCCAAGTTCTTTACCTCCAATATTTTCCGGCTCATGGCGGTGCAAAGCCGTACGCTGTAGGTGGACTTGCGTTACCAGGCTTAACAGTGAGTTTATTATCGGCCCTCCGTTTCTGTCAATGTAAAGGATATGAGACGCCTCCGGTGAGCTACCTGAAATGAGGCATCACCTCCTTGGCGAAGAGCTCCATGGACCGCATGACCTCGGCGTGGCCCAGGGTCCCGAACGACATGTTGGCGCCGAAGTACTGAATGTTGTGCTCGCTTTGAAGCCTGCCGATTCGTTGAACGAGCTGCTCCGGGGTGCCGAAATAGGCGGTCGTCTCCAGCTGGGTCTCGTAGGATGGTGGCTCTTGGGGCCGAGTCCGCCTCCAGTCGTCCAGGTCCATGTAGATCTCGCTCCCGCCCTTGAGGCTGATTCTCAGTCCATTGAGGTCGCGTACCCACGTCAGGGCCTGCCTCGGACCTTCGAGGGCCTGCTTCTCGTCGGCGGACGTGTGGACCATGCGGAAAAACGGCATCTGGTCCACCAGGGGCGTCTTGCCGGCGGCGGCGCAGCGCTCGTAGTACAGGTGAACGATGCCGAGTACGTCCTCGTCCGGCGTGCTGGGGCTGGTCAGTATGGGAAGGCCCCGCGACACCGCCACGTCGACGCTCTCCGGAGTTTTCGATACCGCCAGGTAGACCTGGGGATGGGGCTTCTGAATGGGCGTGGGCGCAACCGTCAGGTCGTCGACGCTGTAGTACTCGCCGTGATACGTAAACCCCCGGGTGGTCCACAGCCCTAGGATGATGTCCAGGATCTCTCGGAAGCGCACCGTGCGAGAGTCGTAGTCAACCCTGAAGTTGTTGTACTCGTAGACGACCTGGCCGCGTCCAACGCCGAACTCAAGACGCCCGCCGCTCAACACGTCCAAAAGCGCCGTCTCCTCGGCCAGGAATATGGGGTTGTGAAACGTCAGCACGCTCACGCCGGTTCCTATCCGGATGGTCTTGGTCTTGGCTGCGATGTGCATGGCCATGGATAGGGCGTTGGGGACGATGCCAAAGCGGCAGAAGTGGTGCTCCGCCAGCCAGACCGAGTCGAACCCCAGCTCCTCGGCGAACTGTACCTGTTCCACGGCCTCGCCAAGCTTTCTTCCCTGCTCGCCGGCGTCCTCCTCCGGCCACGAGGGAAGTACGAAAAGCCCGAATTTCATAGCGTCATATGCTCCTCCAAAAAGCGGGCCGGCAGCGCGGGACCATGCCACACGCTCCGACCCCTTGATTCCGTGAATTCCACAGCTACGAACAATAACAGATTTTCTGGCCATAATTATGGTACGACGTAGTCCTGGGAAGCC
>JADFKI010000189.1 GCA_022565015.1 Chloroflexota bacterium | reverse complement strand
CCCCTACCCTTTGTGCTGGCGCCTTCGATATATTCGGGGGCCGTCGTGGTGGCCGGGGCGCCCGTTCCGGAGGGCGCTGTCTTGGTGGCCAGGGTCGGCGGATATGAGTCCTTTCCCGGTATTATCACAGGCAACAATTACAGCGGTCTGGTCATTGCCCCAACGGACGAGGGCCTTGTAGGTCTGCCCATCGAGTTCTTCTTGAACGGCCATCCTTCGACACCCCCGTCGCAGGGTGTCTTCCTGCCCGGCACGTTCAGCGAGGTGAACCTGGTGTTCATCGGTGTGCCTCTGCCGGACGCGACGGCGACGGCGACTCCCGAGCCGCCAACGGAAACGCCCGTGCCGCCCACCCCGACGGAGACACCTGAGCCGCCCACCGCTACGCCAAGGGTGATAACTGCTACGCCGACAAAGACGCCGGTGCCGGCTACGCCGACAAAGACGCCGGTGCCGCCGACTCCCAGGACTATTTTCGTCACGGCCACGCGTACCTCAGGCCCATCGCCCACGCCCACGCCGACATCCGGCGGCGGCTGCCGCGCCGAGGAAGGCCCTCTGCCGTTTGCGACGGCGGCAGGCAACCTCTTGCTCGTGCTCGCCCCGCTAGGCGTGGTTGGCGCGTTGAAGGTTGACCGGCGCAGGCGAAGGCGAGGGTAGCCCGGCAACTGGCAGGGTCGAGTCGCTCTGAGCCCTATAGCTGAAACCAGAAGGGCCCCCCGGCCAGTCGAGGGGCCCTTCTTTTGTGTGCTGAATGCGAATGGAAGGACGGGTCTTAGCTCGTCCGATTCATGGGCATGACGGTCATGTCCCGCGGCAGATTCGTCGAGGTCACGTTCAGCCGGTTCTGCGAAGAGACCTCCGAGGCGCCCATCTCCTGGAGAAAACGGTCAAGGGGCTCCAGCTCCAGATTGGATCCGTCGCTCTGATAATGGATTGGTATAACGATCTTGGGCGCTATGAGGTTAATCAGCTGAGGGACTGCGTCAATGCTGATGGTGCAGTGCCCGCCAACTGGTACGATGAGAATATCCGCCAGATTAAGCTGCTCCGCGTGGCGTGGCGTCAGGGGTCGTGCGATGTCGCCTAGATGGCACACCGTGAGACCCTCCGCTCTGAAGCTGAACACCGTATTAGTCGGCTGTGAAGTTACCCTGGCTGCCTCTTCGGCGGCTTCATCGTGCTCTGACTCCTCGCTTGCTTCACCTGCCTCATCGTCCGCCTCATCTGGCTCAGCGGCAGGCGGGGGCGGATCGGGCTGGGCTTGCTGAGCCTGGAGCGTTGCTCCCGGGGTTCCCAATCCCGTTATGTAAAAGTTGGCGATCTCGTATGCGCCTGGGCCCGTGAGGACCCTTGGGTCCCCTTGAACGCCATCGATGTGCGAGTGATGCGGGTGGTCGTTGCTCATGGTGACAATGTCCGCCGGAGCCGCCGCCATCGAAAAGCCGATGCTGTCCGCGAACGGGTCGGTCACCAGTGTCGTCGTTCCGCTTCTAATTCTTAAGGATGAGTGGCCAAGCCAAGTGATCTCCATGTTGCCTCGCTCGTTTAGGTGTCTGAAATGAGTATATCAATCCACTCATTCTGCAATCAACGTAATATGACGCGATGATTCGCGGGGATATTATGTATAGTTTAGTGTTCTCTGAATGTGTTAAACTTGTTAAACGAATTTGTCGGCGCTCCCCTATAGGCTCTACGGCAATGTAAAGCCTCCGGAGCTCCCATATTCGTAGGACAGAGGAACCGGTGGTCCATATGCTTACGGAACGTCAAGAGACCATACTGAAAATCGTGGTGGACGATTACACTCGGACGGCTATGCCCATTGCGTCCGACACCATTGTCCGGGAACACGAGCTCGGCGTTAGCGCAGCTACAGTCAGAAATGATGTGGCTGCGCTCGAGGACGCGGGCTACATCGCTCGGCCCCATACTTCTGCAGGCAGCGTGCCGTTGGACAAGGCCTACAGGTTCTACGTCGAGAGATTCGCCGAAGCTGAAGAGATCCTTCCCCTCGGCGTTCGCATGAGCGTCAACAGAACGCTCAGCCTTGTCGAGCATGACGTTGACGAGTGGGCGAACGTTGCCGCCGCCGCATTGGCCAGCCTCGTGGGCAATCTGGCTATCGCTACATTTCCGATGGTCAGGGAATCCAGAATTCGCCACCTCGAGTTGGTCCGCCTCCAAGACCTGCTCGTCATGCTCATAGTAGTGATGGAGCAAGCCCGACTGAGAAAGCAGATCATACGTCTCCCTCGGCCCGTGCAGGTCAACGAGCTCGAGGATGCCTTGAACAGATTGAAGTCTCAGCTCATGGGCTTGAATCTCAGAGAGATCGAGTCCAAGGCGATGGCGCTGAGCCCTCTGGAAGAGGAGCTTGTGGATGCCACGGTCCTAGTGTTGAAGGAAGAAGAGAAGACCGTTAAGCGGCAGCACTATGTCGACGGGCTCCGCAATCTGCTGAGTCAGCCGGAGTTCTCTGAGAGCGATCGGACCAGGGCAATCGTGGGAGCGATCGAAGACGGCAGCCTGGTTCAGACCGTCCTGGACGAAGCCCCCGACGGGGACGTGGTCAGGGTGATCATAGGCGAGGAGAACCGCGAGGACATGCTGTCTCCATTGAGTGTCGTCATATGCCGGTACGGCATACCGGGCGAGGCGATGGGCGCCGTAGGAGTCGTGGGGCCAACGCGCATGGAGTACTCTAAGACGATAGGCGGCGTGCGCTTCATATCCTCGGCCATGAGCAGCCTGGTCGAGAACGCTTATTCGGCCTGACCGTGATCGCTGGTCCGTTTTCAACACTGATTGGGTACGGCGGTGGGCGCAGGGCGGACCGGTGGTACTGGCGACGGCGTAAAGACGCCGGTACTGTCGTCTAAAATGCCGGACACTGAACTGGCTTCTATAGTGCAGAATACGTGCCACGTGAGGTCGCTTCCAGTCCCACCCAACGTGAGACCTGGGGGGCCACAATCCGGCCAGTTGTCGACGGCTGCTTGACGCACCGCCTCGGGACTAGTTCGCAGCACTCCTAATTCCATTCCGGGACGCGTGAGCCCGGTAAGCGGTGTCATTCCCTGTTCGATAGCTCTCCACCGACCGTTATCCGGCCCAAGCGCCGTGAAGGTGAGCGACGGAGTCCGAGTTGCTGCGGCGTCAGTAAACCGGAACGTGAGCATGCCGGGTTCAGGACCGAAGTCTACCTGTGGCAAAATGGCCGTCGGCATGCGTTGACGGGCCTGCGCCAAGGCCTCCTCACCCGTGGCGATGAGCCCAATCACTGCCGTGTCTCTTGTCGCGACGCCACCGTCGGCAGCGATTCCCGAACCGTCTGCGGGCGTTGACTGCCCGGATGCACCCGGCCAAAATCCAAAGAGCTGCAATTCCCGCCGCAATGCATACTCTGCGAGACCGTCTCGATAATTTTATCGACATATTCGAATTTTATCATTTTCCTGAGCTCTTCCACTGATGGCGGACGTTGCCTTGACCCTCCCTTCGTGCCTGACCTACAATCGAATGATGGGAGGCGTTCATGTTCGAAGCACTATCTGAAAAACTCACCGGCGTATTCGCACGGCTGGGAAATAAGGGCCGGCTGACGGAGAAGGACATCGATGAGGCCCTGCGGGAGGTTCGTATGGCGCTCCTGGAGGCCGATGTAAACTTCAAGGTCGCCCGCGAGTTCGTGTCACGTATAAGGAACGAGTCCCTTGAACAGGACCTGCTAAAGAGTCTTACTCCAGCCCAGCAGGTCGTGAGGATCACCAACGATGCCCTCGTGGACATCCTGGGCGGAGGCGTTCAAAGGCTGGAGCCCTCGCCACGGCAACCGTCCGTGATTCTGATGGTCGGTCTCAACGGCTCGGGTAAGACAACCACCGCGGCAAAGCTGGCGCTTCATCTAAAACAATCAGGTCAATCCCCCGTGCTGGTGGCAGCCGATCTAAAGCGGCCCGCCGCAATCCAACAGCTCGAGACCCTGGCCAAGCAGATCGATGTCCCCTTCTATCAGGCCGGGACATCTCAACCGACGATACAGGTGGCCAAGGACGGCGTGAAGCGCGCCAAAGACACGAACGCCGCCTGGGCAATCGTGGACACCGCCGGGAGATTTCAGATTGACGACGAGCTCATGGAGGAGCTGGAGCAGGTCAAGAAGGCGATAGACCCCGCCGAGACGCTGCTCGTCGTTGATGCCATGACGGGCCAGGACGCCGTTCAGGCCGCTCAGGAGTTCCACGAGCGGATCGGCATTACGGGCCTGGTCCTTTCCAAGATGGATGGTGACGCGCGCGGAGGTGCGGCGCTGTCCATAACCTCAGTCACCGGCGTGCCCATCAAATTCATCGGCACCGGCGAGCGTACGGACGCCCTGGAGCAGTTCCATCCCGACAGGCTCGCGTCAAGAATTCTCGGTATGGGCGACATGCTGACGCTGATCGAAAAGGCGCAGACGACCTTCGATCAGGACCAGGCCGTCGAGCTGGAAAAGAAGATCCGTCAGTCGACCTTCGACCTCGAAGACTTTCTGGGCCAGCTCCAGCAGCTCAAGAAGATGGGACCACTCAGTCAGATCCTGGAAATGGTGCCCGGCTTTTCAGCCATGAAGAACAAGGTATCCGCAGACGAGCTTGACGAAGGTCACCTGAAGCGGACGGAGGCCATCATATATTCCATGACGCCTGACGAGCGCCGGAAGCCGGAGATGATCGGCGGCAGCCGAAGACGCAGGATCGCCAAAGGCAGCGGCACGACGCCCCAGGATGTGAACCAGCTTCTGAACCAGTTCCGACAGATGCAGAAGATGATGCGCCAGATGATGTCGGGCAAGGGAAGCAGGCAGATGATGCGAATGATGAAGCAGCAGGGCAATTTAATGGACATGGGTAGGTAACCAGTCCATCTCTACGCCGGAATTCCTGTGTACGGGCGATCTGACAGGTCGTGTTTTCGAAGATACTTGAGGATTTCGACCTGGTTGCCTGGTAATTTTCCCCCGGCGGCCTGAGCGAGAAATACCTGGCTTCAACGAATTACTTTCTACGGGAAAACAATCCCCTACCCTGCGGGTCTTCGGTCCGGCGGTTGCTCCAAAAGCTGAAGCATATTGCCGTCGGGGTCTCGGAAGGTGGCGACCCAGCCTCCCCAGTGCTCCTGCTCGGGGTCCCGGTCGAACTTCACTCCCCTACCCACGAGGGTGCCGTAGACCTTCTGAATGTCGTCGACCCCCAGATTCACCATAATGCGGTACGGCTCTGATGTTTGGCCCGACACCTCGTCGTGGGCGCCTATGCTCAGACGCATTTCGCCCCACTTGAACGCAACGAAATTTGGCCGAACCGAATGCGGCGTGAGCCCCAGCGTGTCTCGGTAGAACTCGACCATCCCGTCCAGGTTGTCCGTCCATATGATGACGCCGATAACGCCCTCTATCATCCTGTCGCATCCTCCGTCAATGTCACGGATAAAAAGTCGCCTCGAGTCCATCATATTGGCCGTTCCTTCACGGAGTCAATCAGAGGACCCAAAGCCGCGGCCGGCCAGATTACGAAATATCGTTTGACTAGTCCACGAAATACACATAATTCGGCAGCGTAGGCGATTTTCAAATTGGCCGGTTTCGGGTTATAATAGTCGGCAGAGACAGGATGGATGATGATGACAGTTTTTGGTGGGTCTCTAGAAAGGAGGATGCCTGTTTTGGATAGTAGTATGTGGAGGTGCTCCAGGTAGGTGTTCCCTGGAACGCCTCTAGCACAGTAGGGCCTGGTCGCTCAGTCGACCGGGCCCTATTTTATTTAGCTTCGCGATTCGATTCTGCGACCGTCAGACCTCTATTGAACGCCCTCGAAGAACCGGCGAGGGTTGTCGACCATGATCTGGTCGATGGCCTCTTCTGACACGCCCATCTCCCTGAGCCGCGGCAGCACCTTGCGCGTTATGAACAGGTAGCCGTCGGGGTTGCGCTCGTCGCGTAGCCGGCGCATCTCCGGATTTGCGATCAGCAGCGTCACCGACCAGTCGTGGCCCAACATGATGCGGCGCCCGAAGCCCGCGTCGATGAGCTTCTTTACGGTCTCGGTGCGTCCCTCCCAGTCCGGCGTATCGGGGTTGGTCCCGCCGGGATACCGGTCGAGGCCGGTCCACACGCCCTTCTCCAGCAGGCCTACGAGGTAGTCGATGTCCGTCGTGTCGTTGCTGTGCCCCACGTAGACCCTGTTCAGGTCCACGCCCTCGTCCTCGAAGATGCGAACCTGCTGCTCTCCGACCCTCTCCGGCGCCCACGTATGCGTGGAGATGGGAACGCCCGTCGCCTTCTGCGCTCTCGCCGCCGCTCGAAGGATGATCTCGCCCTCCGGCGTCACCCCACCCACGTCGTTGGCGACTTTTATGATGCCGGCCTTGATGCCGGTCCCCTCGATGCCCTCCTCGATCTCACGAATATAGAGCGGGGCGATCTGGTCGGGAGAAGACATCCAGAATACGCGAGGGATGTCCCGCCAGGTTCCCGTCGCGCATATCATGTTGACGCCCGACTCTCTGGATACGCGCTCCAGCAGCCTTATGTCCCGGCCCAGGTCCAGCGTCGTGACGTCTATAATCGACCGCAGGCCCTCACTATAGGCGAGCTTGAGGTCGCTTATGGCCCGATTGATCGTCCCTTCTCTGTCTATGAACTCGGGGTAGACGTGCTGTATGCCCGCGGAGGTGACGATTACATGCTCGTGCGAGAGGGTGAAACCCAGGTCTGCCGTGTCCATGGGTCCTAGAACTGAATTTATCGTCGCCAACGTTTACTCCTTCATGGTCTGGATGCTTTAACACCGTGTCAGCTTAACAGCTTCGGCCCCAGCCTGGATTATCTCGTTTAGTCCGCCCTACCGGCCCAGGACGCTGACCGAGGCTACTCAGTTTCTGGTGGCGAAACCCATGTCACTCTGTCCGACTCCTAAATCCTCATGGGTCAGATGATATCGGACTCCGGCGATATTCAGATTAAGAAGTCGGAGAGTCGGGCGACGATATAGCGGTGAACGAGTCGGACAGGACGAAGGGATTCATTGATGTCTTATGACAAAAATAACCGTTCATGGTGAGCCCGTCGAACCAGAGGCCATGAAGCCTTCGCCATCCTTCGCCAAGCTCAGGAAGAACGGAATCTTTTATGCATTCTGACAATGAATAACCGTTCGTGGTGAGCCTGTCGAACCACCAACGGCAGATGCTAGTCCTCAGCCACGACCGGATTGCGCAAGGTGCCGATGCCGGTTATTTCGACCTCAATGACATCTCCGGGCTTCATGTTTTCGGTGGCGCCGTCGGTGCCCATCCAGAGCATGTCGCCGGGATAGAGCGTGAGGTATCGCGTCATGGCGCTGATGTAGTGCGCCACGCCGAAGATCATGTTGTTCGTAGGGAAGTCGGACACCACACGCTCATTTAGTCTGACGATGGTCTGTAGCTTGTCCAGGTCTACGTCCGTCTCGATCCACGGGCCCATGGGCTTAAATGTATCGCTGTTCTTGGCTCGCCACATCGTGCGGTCGCCCGCCTGCCAGGTACGCTCGCTGACGTCGTTTCCGATGGTGTATCCGAACACGCAGGACAGGGCC
>JADFKI010000011.1 GCA_022565015.1 Chloroflexota bacterium | reverse complement strand
AAACTCGACATGTAAAAAGTCTGCCGATTACTGACCATCAGCTATGCGCCTTCGTTTTGAGGCGCAATCGGAATGTACAAAGTCCAGCTTAGAGCCTATCCGAAAACCTCATTTGGACGTCTTACGGTCCTTCGACAATGCTCTCCGTTGCGACGGAGTCCGAAGATATTCTGTTCAAAGAGTCGGACAGGACGAACGGAAGATTGCCCGTTCGTGGTGTCCGACTCCTCATAATGTTTATCTTCGGACTCCGCTTCTGCGGAGAGCTTGTCGAACCATTCGTGGCAGTTTTCGGATAGGCTCTTAGCCAATGCATGCGTCAAACCAACTCCGGCCTGCGCTGTATCCAGGGTCGTATGCGTTCGAAGGCAGCCGATGCCGCAAGCACCGTCTCCTCGTCTCCAAACCGGCCGATAATGTGCAGCCCTATGGGCAGGCCGTCGCTGGAGAAGCCGCAGGGCACGCTGGCGGCCGGGTTGCCGATCATGTTGATTGGGAACGTGAACGGCAGGGACCCCAGGAATGGGTCCACGTCCACGCCCGCGATCTGCGCCGGGGACTGGCCTACCGGGAACGCCGGCACCGCCATCGTCGGCGAGAGTATCAGGTCGTATTTCTCGAAAACATCGGCGAACTGCGCGATCAGTCTGTCGCGATAGCCCAGCGCTCGTGCGTAGTCGGCGCCCGTCGTGTCTCTCCCGAACTCCATGCCCTCCCGAACGTAGTCGGTGAGCTCGTCGCCCCGTTCGTCCAGGAGGTGGCCCAGTCCGGCGTAGACGTTTGTCGAGAAAATCACACGGAACATTTCACCGGGCTCTTCGAGCTTGAGCTCGTATTCGTTCACAACACAGCCCAACTCCTCGAAGATCTTGGCAGCTTCAGACGTAATGTTGACTACCTCGGGGTCCACCGGTGCGTACCCGAAATCCGGGCTCCATGCGATTCGCAAGTCGCTGATATCCCGGTCCAGGGCCGCGATATAGTTGCCGGGCGCTTCTCTCAATGAAGTGGGGTCTCTGGAGTCATGACCTGCGAGCAGCTGCAACAAAATTGCGGAGTCGCGGACCGTGCGGCTCAGCGGCCCTGACTGTCCCAACTGGTTGGCGACTACCGGCGCTCCGACGCCTGCGTATCTCGGCACCCTGCCCTGACTCGGCTTGATTCCGTAGATGCCACAGAAGCTCGCGGGGATACGTATGGAGCCTCCGCCGTCGCTGCCGGTCGCTATCGAGCACATCCCGGCCAGAACGGAGGCGGCCGCTCCACCGCTCGAACCTCCCGGTGTGCGCTCGGGATTCCAGGGGTTGCGACACGGCTCCCCCAGCCGGTTTTCGGTGCTGCCCCGGAAGCCGAACTCCGGTGTATTAGTCTTGCCCAATATCACGGCGCCCGAGCCCTTCACTCGCTCGACCACGACCGAGTCCTCCTCCGGCACCCTGTCCTTAAAAACAAGCGACCCGCTGGTGGTACGAACGCCCTTCGTCATCTCCAGGTCCTTGATGGAAATGGGAACGCCGTGAAGAGGCCCAAGGTCGTCGCCGTCCATGACGGCCGCTTCCGCTGATCTAGCGTCTTGCATCGCCTGCTCATGGGTCAGGGTCAGGTACGCGTTGAATCTGCCGTCCAACTCTTCGATACGTTTGAAATATAGCTCCGCAACCTCTACCGGCGAGACCTGCCTGGTGGCGATAAGCTCCGCTAGCTCAGACGCCGGAGCGAAGGCCAGATTTTCGTCTACGTTCGCCATTTCTTCTCCCTTTTGCACGGTGCCGAGCGCACGCTTATGGTTATCGCCTATCCTATGGAGCGGCACATACGCTGTCAAGAACGCCGCCAAGGCCGATAGGTCGCCGGGTGGGATTTCACCATGCTCGCATGGCGATATCAGGGGCTGAGTGGGGGCTCTATTGTGGTATCATCCACGCATGTAATTTTCGGAAACAAACTTCCCATATCACGGCAAAGATGACGCGAAGATAGTGCCGACGACGGAAGTAGAATGGAGCCCTCTTAGAGATGAGGGGCTCGAGGACAGAGCCTAGCGGAGCAGATCTGGAAAAGGGGATGAAGGATGAAAATCACCAACATCGAGACCTTTATAGTAGACGCCGGTTGGAGGCCCTGGACATTCGTAAAGGTAGAGACCGACGAGGGAGTCACCGGCTGGGGCGAGTGCAGCGACGGCGGTGCGCCGCACGGTGTGGTCGGCACCATAGAGGACTTGAAGCCGCGTCTGATTGGGCAGGACCCACGGGCCTTCGAGGCGCGCTTTTGGGACATGTTTCGCGGCGTGCGGCAGAGCCCCGGCGGCATCGGGGCGAAGGCGATAGCCGGTCTGGACTGCGCCTTCATCGACATCAAGGCCAGGGACCTGGGCATCTCCGTGGCGGAGCTCTTCGGCGGGCCCATTCGCGACAAGGTGCGCGTGTACTGGTCCCACTGCGGCTCGTCCAGAGTACGTCACCACGAAATGATCGGCGTGGCCCCCATCAACTCATGGGACGACATCACCGCGCTTGGCAAAGAGGTCGCCTCACGCGGGTTCACCGCCTTCAAGACCAACATCGTGCTGCCCGGGCAGGGTGGTACCTGGTTCAGCGGCTTCGACGGCAAGATGGGGCCTAACGACGAGTGGGCCCCCAACTGGCTCGTCGGTCATATCGAAAAGCTCATAGGCACCTTTCGAGATGCGGTGGGCCCGGACGTTGACATCAACCTGGACCTCAACTTCCACTTCAAGCCCGAGGCCTGCATGCGCATAGCCAGGGCTCTCGAGAAGTTCAACATGCACTGGCTGGAGATAGACCGCTACGACCCCGAGGCGCTGCTGCAGATCAAGCAGTCGACGTCGACCAGGATCTGCACCGGCGAGAACCTCTACTACATGCGCGACTACATACCCTACTTCGAGCTCCACGCCGCGGACGTCTTCATGGTGGATATTCCGTGGAACGGCTTCAGCCAGTCCAAGAAGATTGGCGACCTCGCGGAGGTCTACCAGCTCAACGTCGCGCCGCACAACTACTACAGCCACATGTCTTCGTACGTTAGCGCCGCCCTCTGCGCGACGCTGCCCAACGTTCGCATCATGGAGATCGACATCGACGACGTGCCGTGGAAGGATGATCTGACGACCGGTGCGCCCGAGATCATCGACGGCTACATGACCGTGCCCAGGGGCCCCGGCTGGGGTATCGAGCTTAACGAAGAGGTGGCGCGAGCGCATGCCTGGGACGGTGCGAAGATGGGCTACTCCAAGTCAATGGCGCCTTCAAGGAGCTTTTAGCTGGACGGCTTTCGAGATTCCCTTCTCTGTGTTGCGGAGAGCGGTGCATTTAGAGCCTATCCGAAAACTGCCACGAATGGTTCGACAAGCTCACCACGAACGGGCAATCTTCCGTTCGTCTTGAGCATTATCGAAGGACCGTAAGACGTCCAAATGAGGTTTTCGGATAGGCTCTTAGCTGGACTTTGTACAAGAAATAGACCAAGTATTCGTATCTGATAATCGAAAGGCAGGGTAGGCTCTGACCAATCCGTCAAAAGAGGTCAGACGATGCTCACCCTGCCCGTTGCCATTATAACCTTGCTTGAACCGTTCTCGGTGCTTTTTGATGCTCGAACCTGGAGAAAAGCACAGATTCTGCTGGTGGGCGCTGTTCTGGCGCCGGGCAAGCGTACGGTGACCTCTGCTTTGCGTGTCATGGGGTTGAGTAAGGAAACAAGTTTTGCCGTCTACCATCATGTCCTCAACCGCGCTGTGTGGTCATCACTAAAGGTGAGTCGAGTGTTGCTGAGTCTTTTGATTGGGCATCTGGGCACTGGCGATGGTCCTTTGGTGTTCGGCATTGATGAGACGTTGGAACGCCGTCGGGGCCAACGGATTAGAACCAAGGGCATCTATCGCGACGCGGTGCGCTCCAGTGCCGGCCACTTCGTAAAGGCCAGCGGGCTGCGCTGGATAAGCTTGATGTGGCTGGCTCCCATACCCTGGGCGAAGCGCCATTGGGCATTGCCTGTCCTCACCGTGCTTGCCCCTTCGGAGCGATATTATCAACGGCTGGGCAAGACTCCCAAGAAGCTGACCGATTGGGCTCGCCAGATGATCATCCAACTGCGTCGATGGCTGCCCGACCGGTCGCTGGTCATCGTAGGTGACAGCAGCTATGCTGTGCTCGACCTGCTCCGCTTTTGTCAGTCGCTTAATCACCCTGTTACCTTCGTTACTCGCTTACGTTTGGACGCTGCCCTACACGAGCCTGCTCCACCTCGTCGCCCTGGCCAGATAGGACGTCCTCGCCTCAAGGGGAGACGACTGCCCACACTCAAGCAACTCCTGGATGAACCAACGACCTGCTGGATGACTTTGGCAGTCAAGTGGTACGACTCCACTACGAGAAGGTTACAGATCGCCTCCGATACCGCTGTCTGGTACAACAGGGGCAAGGGGCCTGTCTCCATACGCTGGGTGCTTATCCGAGACCCCTTGGGGGAGCTTAAGCCCCAGGCTTTGCTCTGCACCGACCTCGGTGTCGATCCTGTCCAGATCATCGACTGGTTCGTGTTGCGTTGGCAGCTGGAGGTCACCTTCCAGGAAGTGCGCACGCACCTGGGAGTAGAAACTCAGCGCCAATGGTCTGATCGGGCCATCGCCCGCACCACACCGGCTCTCTTCGGGCTGTTCTCCTGGGTTACCCTGGCCGCACATGCCCTGCATATAAATGGAACCGTCCCCATGCGGTCGGCTGCTTGGTATGTGAAATCGTCGCCTACGTTCTCCGATGCAATCGCTCTGGTCCGCCGGCGCTTATGGACCGTATCAGACACTTTATGCATGTCGTCTGCTGAACCCGATATCCTAAAAGTCTCACGGCCTACGCTCCTTAGACTCATAGACTCCCTTTGCTATGCCGCTTGATTGTACAAAGTCCAGCTTAGAGCCTATCCGAAAACTGCCGCGAATGGTTCGACAAGCTCACCACGAACGGGCAATCTCCCGTTCGTCTTGAGAATTGTCGAAGGACCGTAAGACGTCCAAATGAGGTTTTCGGATAGGCTCTTAGTCAACGTGTCCGTTTGGCCGGCGCGAGGTGTCCGACTCCATAATCTGTAAATCTTCCGAGAAGTCCGTCAACCGGCGGGGTTTAAGAACGCCTTGATCGCCCTCGCTACTTCATCGGGGCGCTCCATGTACATGTTGTGGTCCGAGTCGTCGATGGTCACGATCTCGAATCCGCGAATCGCCCTGGCCAAAGGGTCGAGGTCGCGGAACTGATTTCGGCGCCGGCTGCTGCACATGAACAGTATGGGCAGGCCGAGCGACTCGAATATGGGGACCAGCTCGTAGTATTCGCCATCGCGCTCCTCCCAGCTCATGGAGTCGATGGACCACTTCATGTCCAGCTTGCCGTCGTCCGTCTCGTAAGCCTCGTGCTCGACGACGTCGCGAATGACGTCATCCCGCCAGCGGCCCGCCGCGTGGTGTTTCTTCAGGTAGTCGTAAAGCTCCTCACGGCTGCCCCATACGGTCCTGCCCTGCTTCAAGCGTCGAGATGAGACCATTCGCTGGAACTTTTCATCCACGTGAATCATCGGCTCGAGCATGACCAGCCTGTTGAACATGCCGGGGTATTTCTCAGCCATCAGAGTCATGATAACGCCGCCCGTCGAGTGGCCGACCGCCGTTGCGTCTTTCAGACCCACGGCCTCGCAGAAGGCGTGAAGCTCGTCGACCCTACGGCTGAAGCGGTAGCCGCGCCGTGGCCAGTCGCTGTCGCCGTGGCCCTTGTAGTCCAGCGACAATACGTGATAGCTCGGCGTAAGCTGACGCGCGACGGCGTCCCAGCTTCGGCTCGTGCGGAGGTCGCCATGTAAAAACAGCACGTCTGGTCCGTTGTCGCCCCAGTCCACGTAATGCAGTTTGAAGTCGTCGATCGTTACGAAGTGGCTCGTTGGTCGACTTCCGTTAGTATTGTCGGCATCGATTTCGTTACGTTTCATTGACTCTAATTCGGAACAACGGGGGGTGGATAGATGCCGAAGTACTCAACCAACAGAGTCTCATATCTTTCCGTCAACTTCTCTGATGATCTCAAGAATTCAACACAGTGTTCGAAGGGAATTCCTAATGCATATTTAATCACGGCGGCCAAGTCAGCGACACATTGCCTGAGTTCACGGCGCCCTATTGACAGATACATGCGAACTTCTGGTTCCCCAATCCCTATCCTTAAACCTGGTCTCAAGGGCGAAGCATGCGTCCCGAGGCTGGATAGCCGAGAGTAGAAATCTCTTCGGCTGAAATCGTCGTCCTCCGACAGAGCCTTCCTTACGTCGGAAACACCAATGGACCTTTTTGCGAATTCAGATGCAACATCAAGGGGTTTTCCCTTTACACCTTCAATACGCCCCTTAACAAGCAGCGATTCCACTGAAGAGTAGTCCCGCAACTTGCTTGGATTGAAAGCAAAAAACTCCGAATAAGATGTCGTCTCGAATGCGACCCGTATTAAGGACCATGCATCCGCGATTAGACCGCACTCTACAAGTCTGAGGGCGCTTATAAGACTACCTCCAGCATCATATGAAAGGTTTATGATGGTGTTCATAACGTCATGTCGTACTGGATCCCTTTGATACTGTTCTTCTCGTGATCCCGCTGCAATTTCTTTGGAACCCAAAAAAGCATGAGTGTCAATCATTAATTCGATCGCTGCTTGGCACCAATGAAACTCAGAATCGAAAAGTTCTACGTTTGCCTTGGCTGCCCTGCTTTGTAATTGAGCAATGTTGCGCGCATCCATGTGGATTCCCCTATCGCCAATCCTTGGAAATCGGAAGGCATTTATCTGAAAACTACATTTAGATATGAGTAGAAGCGGGATGTCGGTTTCCCGATTCATGTCTAGAAACTCTTGCACGTGAAAGACGAAAAAGGTCTCGCAAAAAAACTCCCCCCAAGTATTGGGGGGGAGATACAGAGGGGGTAACTGCCTGCGCCCCCTAGTCCGTGAGCTCCAGCTCCTTGAGAATCGAGGGTATGCCCGCCTTCTCCTCGTCGGTGAACGGGCGCAGCGGCCGAGATACCGTGTCGTCATCGATGACGCCCATGATCTTCAGCGCCGCCTTCATGCCCGCGAATGCCGCCGCGTTTGGTCCGCCGCCCTTGGCCAACTTAGCAACCTTCTGCATCACGATAATCTTCGCGTTGCACTCGTCTACGGTGTCGATGTCACCGGCCTCGCCCGCCTCCCAGCCGCGGGCGCATATGGCGGGTATGAGGTTCGCGATGCCGGGTATCACGCCGTCAACGCCTACTGACCCGGCGGACGTCACCCTGAACGCGGTGCCCAGGAACCGCAGCAGGGATAGGCCGCCCTGCCGGCAAAGGATGTTGAGCTCGGCCAGGAGCTCGCCCGTGCCCGAGCTGTCCTTGACTCCGACCACGGCCTGCTCACTGGCCAGCGTGGCGATGGTTCCCGGCGCGACGGCCGTCTTCACCGTCTGAGGTATGTTGTACACCCACAGCGGCGTGCCGACCCGACTGCGAATGTGCCGGAAGTGGTCGAGGATTTCGTCCTGGGCGTTGGGATAGTAGTAGGGCGGCGTTGCGGCTATGCCGTCCATGCCCATCTCCTGCACCTCCAGGGCCATGTTGATGGACAGCTGCGTGCTGCCGCCCGAGACGTTGCATATTATCGGCAGCCGGCCAGCGACTTCGTCTACGACCGTCTCCATGCTTATTAGACGCTCCCGGTCTGTGAGATTCGCGAACTCGCCGGTCGTGCCCGAGACCCATATGCCGTGGACGCCGCTGTCTATCAGGTAGTTGACCATGCGCCGAAGAGACGGCACGTCGACGGTCTCGTCTGATTTAAGCGGAGTGATTATCGGGACAACCACGCCCTTGATGGTTGCATCTGCCATATCGTCCTCTCCTAATTACCGCGGTCGGTCTGATTTCAGTCCGGACGTCCTAATTAGCCAGGGTCCGGATAATCACAACAGGCCGACACCAACTGTTTCATGGCGTCGGCCTGATTTTTCTTCTTGGCCTTGAACTGCTGAGGCATGCGCTCAGGCGTATCTTGCCCCACCTCCTATGGCCGGCAAGAAGTGGACCTCGCTGTTGTCTCCCACCTTTTCGAGCATACCCATCGTGCCAACCTCGCCATCGACGGCGACATTTATGTTGGGCTTTATCTGGTTGTCTTCGACCAGGCGCTCTTTCAGACCTGGATACAGCCGCGCAAGGTTTTCGACGATCTGCCGGACGGTCGAGCCTTCTACCTCAACCGTCTTGTTTCCGTCGGTAACGTTCTGCATCAGGGAAGGTATGTAGACGACGGCCATCTTGCTACTTCTTGCTGTCCCAGGTCGCCTTCATTATTGCGACGGGGCTGATCGGCAGGTCCGTCATCCGAAGGCCTATGGCGCCGTGGATTGCGTTGGCCATCGCCGGCGTTGGCGGCACGATATTGGCCTCGCCGACTCCCCTCACTCCATAGGGATGGTCGTGGCTCGGCACCTCTACGATCACCGTGTCAATCATGGGAATGTCGAGGCTCGTCGGCATGCGGTAGTCGAGAAGCGTCGAGTTGGCCATGGCGCCGTCTTCGGTCATGAAGTACTCTTCGTTCAACGCCCAGCCGATGCCCTGCACGCTTCCTCCCTGCATCTGTCCCTCGACATAGCTCGGATGCACGGCCTTGCCTGCGTCTTGCACCGTGGTAAACCGCAGCACCGTAGTCTTGCCAGTCTCGGGATCGATCTCGACGTCTACGATGTTGCCGCAGAACGAGCCGCCGCCCGCTCCCATGCCGCCTGCGTTAATGTTGGCTCTTCCAACCACGGTTCCTCCGGAGCCGGACAGTTGACCGGCCAATTCTTTGAACGTCAATTTTAGCTCTGGGTCGGACTTGGACTGGAATACGCCGTCGGCAAGCTCTATCGAGTCGGCGTCGACCTCCCAAATGCTTGCCGCACGCTCGATCATCTGGCGTTTGACGTCTTGGGCAGCCTCGTAGGCCGCCCAACCCGTGGCGTAGGTCGTACGGCTGCCGCCTGTCACCCCCGTGTAACCAACCGAGTCGGTGTTTACGACCGAGGGGCGAACGTCTTCGGCGGGTATGCCCAGGACCTCTGCCGCCTGCATTGAGATAGACGCCCTGGTGCCGCCGATGTCGGTTGAACCTTCCACAAGCGCTATGGTGCCGTCCGCGCTCACGGATATGTTGCAGCTGGACTCCAGGCCGACGTTGAACCAGTAACCGATCGCAACGCCGCGTCCCTTATTAGGACCGTCCAACGGAGCACTATAGTGTGGGTGGTTCCTCATTGCCTCTAACACTTCGACGCAGCCGATGCGGGGGAATGTTGGTCCCGTTGCTTGTCGAGTGCCCTCTTTGGCGGCGTTCTTGAGCCTTAGCTCTATGGGGTCGATGCCCAGCTTCTGGGCTATCTCGTCCACCACCTGCTCCACGGCGAAAGCAGCGTTTGGAGCGCCGGGCGCACGATATGCCGCCGTTTTCGGCTTGTTGACGACTACGTCGTAACCGTCTATCGTCACGTTTTCGACGTCGTAGGGGGCGAACACGCACGCTGCGCCTGCGCCAACCGGGGACCCGGGAAAGCCTCCGGCCTCGTATGCGAGATAGGACTGCATTGCCGTAATGGTCCCATCCCTCTTGGCGCCGATCTTGACCTTCATGTTGGACCCACACGTCGGGCCCGTCGACTCGAAGACGTCGGCCCGACTCATGACGACCTTCACCGGGCGTCCGCTCTTTCGGGAGAGCAAAGCAGCGACAGGCTCAAGATATACGTTTATCTTGCCACCAAAGCCGCCGCCTATCTCCATTGGGGTCACTACAACCTGAGAGACAGGCATGTCCAGGACCTGTGAGGTTGCGTCTCTGGCGGTAAACGCCCCCTGGGTGCTGCACCAGATATGCAGCCTGCCGTCGTTGTTCCACAGGGCGGTGGCATTTTGCGGCTCGATGTAGCCCTGATGTACCGTCTTCGTGTTGAACTCACGCTCTACGATGACGTCGGCTTCCCGGAATCCCTTTTCCAGGTCCCCTTTCACATGTTGAAAATGAGAAGCAACGTTGCTCGGCTTACTGGTCTTTTCGCCCAGCTCCTCCGTGGTCAAGCCGTCGTGAAGCAGCGGAGCTCCCTCTTTCATGGCGTCGGGCGCAGTTAGGACGGGAGGCAGGACCTCATAGTCTACATCGATAAACTCGAGGGCCTCTTCTGCTACGTGTGGGTTGGTCGCGGCTACGGCAGCTACGGCGTGGCCCTTGTACAGGACCTTGTCTTCGGCCAGTACATTGCCTCGAAGGTACTTGAGGGTAGTAGCCCCTTCTCCCAAGTCTACGGAGGCGTCCTCGACCTGAGGCAGGTCTCTGGCGGTAACAACGGCCAGAACTCCGGGCAGGGCCTCCGCCTTGCTCGTGTCGATGGACCTGATGCGAGCGTGGGCGTGGGGACTGCGCAAGACTTTGCCATGCAGCAGACCCGCCATGTCGAAATCCGCACCGTAGAGTGCGCGGCCGGTCACCTTGTCTGCGCCGTCGGGGCGGATAGGCCGCGTGCCGACTACCTTGTATTCGACGCTTGATAGGACAACACTTCGATCGTAGTCTGCAGTAGTCATACGGTAGCCTCCTGCATTTTTTCGGCGGCGTGCTGCACGGCGCGAACGATCTTGTCGTATCCCGTGCAGCGGCAAAGGTTATTGGCCAGCCAAAATCTGATCTCATGCTCGGTGGGATCTGGGTTCTGATCGAGCAGCGCCTTGGCCGCCACAATAAAGCCAGGGGTACAGATGCCGCACTGAAGCGCCGCGTCCTCCAGGAACGCGAGCTGTATAGGGTGAAGGGTGCTGCCCTGGGCGATCCCCTCGATTGTCGTTATCTCCTTGCCCTCGGCTTCTACTCCAAGGACAAGGCATGCCGTGACGATTATGCCGTCCAACATGACTGTGCAAGCGCCGCAGTTGCCGTCGTTGCAACCTTCCTTGGTGCCGGTGAGCCCGATTATGTCTCGAAGACACTCCAGCAAGCTCTGTCGGGGTTCGCAAAGGAAATCCACGTGTTCGCCGTTGATATTGGTCTGTACGTAAGTCTTTGCAGGCATCTAAGTTAGGCCTCCCTGGCTCTCTCGATAGCGGTTTGCAGCGCTCGCCTCGTAAGTACTTCGCACAGATGGGTGCGATACTCGGCGGTGCCGCGCATGTCGGATATGGGTTTCGCCGCGTCCCTGGCGATCTCGGCGGCGGTCTGGATGCTCTCCGCGGTGGGGGGCTTGCCGGCCAGTGAGTCACCCGCGGCCTTTACGTATAGTGGTGTCGGCGCCACAGAGGCCAGGGATATTCGTGCCGACTTGATGGTGCCGTTCTCCAAGATGACAGACACGCCGGCGCCCGCCACTGCGATGTCCATCTCGTTCCTGGGTATGAAGCGAATGTAGTTGGCGCCCATCCCGCTCTGAGGAGCCGGGAAATGGATGGAGACCAACAGCTCGCCCCGTTCGAGTACGTTGCTGCCCGGTCCCGTGCAGAAGTCCTCCACGGCGACGTCACGTGTGCCGTTAGGACCTGCAATATGGGCCGTCGCCCCGAGGGCGATCATGGCTGGAATGGAGTCCGCACTGGGAGTGGAGTTGCACAGGTTGCCGCCAAGAGAGGCCCTTCCCTGGATCTGCGTGCCACCAATAAGGGACGCACAGTCTATCAGGCCGGGATAGGCATTGCTTATTGCGTTGTTGCCGTAGATGCGGTAACAAGGGACCGCCGCGCCAAGGGTCAGACCTTGCTCGGGGTCGTACGTTATCTCGTTAAGCTCGGGGATATTCTTGATGTCCACCACAATGTCGGCGTCCCAGCGGCCGGCCCTCAACTGCACCAGAAGGTCGGTGCCGCCCGCCATGGGTTTGGCCCTGTCTCCTGCCTCGTTCAGCAGGTCGACGGCTTCCCTTACAGAGTGGGGGCTCTCATAATCTATCCAATTCAATAGCCCACCTCCTTTCCTTACTTCTCTACTTAATAAAATTGATCTCTGTTTTGATTTTAAAACGCTGAGATTGTTGAGACTTGACTCTCTAGATTTCCGTCTGGCGAAATATTATTCGGCTCGTCACATTCGAGAATTGGGGTCCCTCCGAAATACCAACCCCGACGGGTCTTCAGAGAGCGTATCCGCAAGGTGGGACAGGCTAGAAGCCCGCTAACAACCAATTACCCGAGTGAACGGCAACAGTATATCAGACACGGATTTTTTGAACAACGGATAGCTCTGTTCCGCAAAAATAATGAGCACCTGCCTGCGCAGTCATGCCTGCCTCACATCCCGTCGGGCCTTGTGCCGGTGACGCCTTCTTTATCCATTCGGTCGATATCCTTGCGCTTCATGCCCAGCAGCTCGCCGTAAACGAAAGCGTTGTGTTCGCCAAGCAGTGGCGAATGCCCGCGAACTCGGCCAGGCGTGCCGGACATCTTCCACGCGACGCCGGGCAGAAAGTATGGCCCTGTCGAAGGATGGTCCACCAGCTCCAGCAGGCCTCTTTCCTGGTAGTGAGGGTCGTTGAAGATGTCCTCGCCCTTGAATACCGCCGTGGCCGCGACCCCTTTCTCCTGCAAGGCATGCATGAGCTCGTTGGCGTCGGAGACCCGGGTCCATGCCGAGATGATCTGGTCGAGCTCGTCGTGGTTTTCGCATCGAGATAGCAGGTCGGCGTACCTGGCATCGGCGGCCAATTCCTCTCGCCCCATCACCCGGCATAACGCCACCCAAGCGTCGTCCGACGTGACTGAGATCGCGATCCATCTGTCGTCGCCTCTGCACGGATAGACGCCTTGAGGCGAGAACGTCGGATGGCGGTTTCCTATATTGGCGGGATTCTCACCGGTCAGCTGAAACCCAAGGATGTGCTCGCCAATCAGCGATATCGAGGACTCCAGCTGGGAAGCGTCGATAAACATTCCCTTGCCGGTGCGCCTCCTATAATAGAGGGCTGAGAGGACCGCCCCGGCGGCATGTGCCCCGCTGATGGGGTCGCCGAAATTGACGCCCGACTTGACCGGCGAGTCCTCGTCCAGATATCCGTTCATCGACGCGATTCCACCGAGCTGCTCTTGCCCGATGCCGTACTGGATGAAGTCTTTCCACGGTCCGGAGTTCCCGAATGCGGGCATCGATACCATAATCAGGTCGGGCCTGATCTCCCGCAGCCTTTCGTAACCAAGGCCCCGGCGCTCCATTGCTCCCGCGCGAAAATTTTCGATTACGACATCGCTGATGCTCACCAGCTCTTCGATGACTCTCTTGCCGTCGGCGTGGCGCACATCCGCGGTTATGCCGTACTTGCTCAGGTGAAGCGTGTTGAACCAGCCGCTTCGATTCCAGGGGTCGTCGCCCAGTTCGCCGTCGGGGAGGTTGCCGGAGCCTACGATCGTGCGGTGTGGGTCCCAGGCATGGGTCGACTCGACCTTAATGACCTCCGCCCCCATGTCGGCGAGAAGCTTCGTGGCATGGGGCCCCGCCCAGATGCGCGAGAAATCCAGTATGCGGACGTCTTCGAGGGCGGTAGGCACTAGCGCATGCCCTCGGGCGTCCATCTCTGGGCAACGTCGATGCAGCGCATGAATTCGACGTTGGTGTGAGAGCGGATGTGTTGTATCAGCCGTTCCAGCACGATCATCTTGGCGAGCCTGCCCGTGTGTTGCGGGTGCATGGTCAGGCTGAAGGCGCTCCCGTACTGGTACGCCCCGTCGAACTCCCACTCCCATGCCGTGTAGACGTCGCCGGGCGTGTTCATCGCACCCGCTCCGCGATTGAATGCGTAGAAATGCGCGTCGTCGTTGGCCCAGTCGATGGGCAGCTCGACGAGCCGTCCCTTGGGTGTTTCGACGAAGTATGGCGCGTCGTGCCCCATCAGGCTTGAGTCGTAAACGAAGTTTCGCTCCGCCATGAATTCCAGCGAGTGCTCGCTCAGCTCCCAGGACGGGGAGCGATAGCCCAGCGGTCGCCGGCCCGTAATGCCCTCCAGAATTTCGATGCCCTGGTCCAGGACCTCGGCCTCGCGTTCGGCTCCCAGCGTCGCCGGGGGCTCATGCATGTAGCCGTGGTGTCCCACCTCGTGCCCTCTGCTGACTATATCCTTGACCGTATCCTCGTTGCGCTCGGCGATGTAACCGGGCACGAAGAACGAGGCCTTGATGTCGTATCTGTCCAGGAGGTCCATGATGCGGAAGACGCCGACGCTCGTGCCAAACTCGGCTCGCGATAGCTGGCTGGGCAGGTGTGCCGCCTCCGGAGTGCGATAGAGCAGTCCCGACACGCCGTCGAGATCGAAGGAAAGCATTACTACGCATTTCGTATCGCCGGGCCAAATTCCGGTCATCAGAAGCTCCTTAATACGTCAATCAATATATGACTTTCTTCGACTCCCTGGCGAGTTAGCTACGCTCGGAACGTGAGTATAGAGTGGCGGAAGGGTGATGTCAAACAAGCGGATGAGGAGAGCCTGCGGCGAGTATGCGCAGACGCTTTCGAACTGGCGGCCGTCACGCCTCGTCGGGGGTGGTCCGATGCCGCGAAGACAGGAAGGCGGCCTAAATGATCAGATCAATCCGTCGGGCAGGCGCACGGTCATGGAGCCTCTTTCCAGGTCTACGTCCAATATGACGTCTTCGAGGGCTGGTATCAGGACGTCTCTTCGTCCTTCGAGGTGTACGACGTACACATCGTTGGCGCCCGTCTCGATTATCTCGCGGACCCTCCCGAGATTCTCGCCCTCCTGGGAGAGGACGTCGAGGCCAAGCACCTGGAAGTGGTAATAGGAGCCCTGCGGCGGAGGCGAGACTTGCTCCGGTTTGACGGTGATTTCCTGGCCGCGAAGAAGCGCCGCCTGATTTCTGTCATTGACGATGTCGAGCTTGACGACCATGCCGCCGCGTATCGGACGGGAGCGTTGGACCCTGGTGGACTTATTCTTGACGTGGACGATATTGCCGGGCTCGAACCTGTCCGGGGCGTCGGAGAGAAGATCGATCTTGACGTCGCCGTGAATGCCCCATGCCCCCTTGATTCGGCCCACCACAATCCTGGAATCGGATGGAGATGGTCTGCCATGGCGGCGGGAATCGGAGGAGGTATCCACGGTCTTCGGCGGGGTGTTTTCAGGAGATTGTGAAGATGGTCTAGACGATCTCGAGTATCGCGCGGGTACCTTCTTTAACGGCGGCAACCCTCAGGAGCACTCGAATGGACTGAGCGACGCGCCCCTGTCTTCCAATTACTTTACCCTTGTCGTCCGGGGCTACTTCAAGCCGCAGGATGACTCTCCCGTCCTCTTCTTCCTGTGTAACCTTCACCTCGTCGGGATAGGAAGCAATGGATTTCGCGATGTACTCGACAAGCTCTTTCATGTGGCCTTGACTTTCTCCAACGTCCCCATGTTCCTGAGCATTCGCTCCACCGCCTCGGAGGGTTGGGCTCCCTGCCGAAGCCACTTTAGCGCCTTCTCCTCGTCTATGACGATGGTCGGCGGGTCGGTCCGGGGGTTGTAGTGACCGATATGGTCTACGAACGCGCCGTCGCGGGCAGCCCTGGAGTCTGCTACGACAACGCGATAGCTGGGCTGGTTCTTGGAGCCCGTGCGCCTGAGCCTAATTCTGAGCATATATGTATCACTTCCATTGGTCTTAAGGTTTACGTGCTTTATATCTATTATAAGATTAGATACTTGTGATTGCCTATGATTGGCTCGCGGCTATTACGAATACCGCATAAAAGCTTAGGCCGAATATTAGCCCCACTGGAATTGGTTGTCAACACGACGTACGTCGCCGGTTCCGGGATCGTCAATACTTCAAGTAACGGACGACTTCCGCTCTCGGGCAGCGCTATCTGGGAAGGACAGGGCGGGCGCGAAATGACCCAGTGGCGTCTGTTTACAAGCCAATGGTATCTTTCGGAGGATTGCGGCTACTTCGGATGTGCTCGGTGATGGATAACTTAAATGAGTCCGCACCACCACGGAATTGAATGCCCGTGGGCCATCTGAACGTGATGTTCGACCATTGCACCCAACAAGTCGAGGCACCTCTCGCAACCTACCCTGCCTTCCTAAATAGAATGGAAATAGCTGTGTTTATTAAGATTACCTAACGGTTCTGGGCCGCGTAAAGCTGTTTCATGATACGGGACTTTCTTCGCGCCGCGGTGTTCGGATGAATAGCGCCCTTCTGAGCGGCCTTATCCAACGCGACTGCCGCATCGTGAGCCGCCGCCGCCGCATCATCGATATCGCCGGCCGCCATGGCCCGCCGCGCCTTGGTCACGAAGGTCTTGGCCCTCGTCCGAAGCGGCTGATTCTGCAGGCGCTTTCGCTCTGCGACCCGTGCTGATTTTGCGCTTGGCAACTTGTTCGAGACCCCCTCAGGAATATTGCGTCAAGACCTGGCGCGGCTTACGCCGATCACGCCCCTGACGCCCTCTAGCTTGGAAAACAGCCTGTCCAACTGGTCTATACCCGTGACGTAAACCGTAAGAGATATGAGGCTTACGTCCTCGGACTCTTCGGATACACAACTAGCAATGTTAACATGTTCTTCCGAAACAAGGGAGGTAATATCGCGTAGCAATCCCACCCGATCCAGCGCCTCTACAGATATCCGGACCGGGTAAAAGGTCTTGGTCTTGCCCCAGTTGACCGGTATCAGACGTTCTGTCTCCGTTTCGTGCACTATATTTGGGCAGCTCTTTCTGTGCACCGTCACTCCCCTGGCACGGGTGACGTATCCGATGATGTCGTCGCCCTGAATCGGGGTGCAACAATGCCCCATCCGTGTCAGAAGGTCTCCCACTCCCAGGACCTCGATGCCCGAGGCCGGGCCGCTCGTCGGCACCGAAGTCTGAGGTTCGAACTCCGGCTTCACCTCTTGAGACGACAGCTTGTTGACCACCTGGGACACCGTAATCGACCCGCTGCCAAGCTCGGCCATGAAATCGTCCACCGAGTCCAGCTTCATGAGCTTGGCCAGGCCCTCGTCCTCTATGGTCTTCGTCAGTCTGCGGAGCTGACGCTGGAAGATCTCCCTCCCGCTCTGGATGTTGGTCCTTCTTTCTTGCCTGTTGTGCCACTGGCGAATCTTGGCCCTGGCAGAGCTGGTGTTGACGTAGCCGAGGTTAGCGTTCAGCCAGTCCATGCTGGGACCACGAACGGTCTTGCTCGTCATGATCTCCACGGTGTCGCCGTTCTGGAGCTGGTAGGTCAGCGGCACCAGCTTTCCGTTGACCTTCGCGCCGATGCAGCGATGTCCGATGTCCGTGTGAATGCGGTAGGCGAAATCCAGAGACGTAGCGCCCGTGGGAAGCTCCTTCAGCTCCCCCGCGGGTGTATAGACGAAGACCTGGTTCTGGAAGATATCCGTCTTGAAGGACTCGACGAACTCCTCCGCTCCGCTGACTTCTCGCTGCCACTCCAGAAGCTGCCTTAGCCACGTCATCTTCTCTTCGAAGGCGACGTCCGAGTTCACACCTTCCTTATAGAGCCAGTGGGCCGCGACCCCGTACTCGGAGACCCTATGCATGTCGTGGGTGCGAATCTGCACCTCCACGGGGTGGGCGTCCACGCACAGCACGGTTGTGTGAAGGGACTGGTAGAGATTGTCCTTGGGATTGGCGATATAGTCGTCGAACTGTCCAGGCAGCGGACGCCACTTGGAATGGACCACTCCCAGGGCTGCATAGCAATCGTTCACTTCGTTTACGAGAACGCGCAGCGCGAATAGGTCGTAGATCTCGTCTACGCCCATGTTCTGCTCCGCGTACTTTTTTATCTTCTTGTGAATGCTGTAAAGGTGCTTGGGCCGTCCCGTCACTTCAGCGGCGATGCCCGCATTCTCAAGCTCTGCTTGCAGTATGCCTCGTACCCGCTCGGTATACTCCTCTCTGTCCTTTCGCGTCGAGCTTATAAGCTTGGAGACGTCCCTGTAAGCGCTGGCGTCCAGGTATTGGAAGGACAGGTCCTCCAGCAGCCACTTGATCTCCCAGATTCCAAGACGGTGCGCCAGTGGGGCGTAGATGTCGAGGGTCTCCTGGGCGATTGCCAGCCTTCTGTCTTCCGGCAGCGCCTGCAGCGTGCGCATGTTGTGCACGCGGTCGGATAGCTTGATGAGAACTACTCGGATGTCCTCCGCCATGGAGACCAACATCTTGCGAATGCTGGCCGCCTGCGACAGGTCGTCCTCCGGATGCAGCCGTTGGC
Source organism: Chloroflexota bacterium (assembly GCA_022565015.1). Lineage (GTDB taxonomy): Bacteria > Chloroflexota > Dehalococcoidia > Lucifugimonadales > JADFKI01 > JADFKI01. Next base: position 8,183 of record JADFKI010000011.1, on the reverse strand, counting down.
CGTCCACCCTGGCTTCGGCCATAGCCTCGCTCTTGGTAAGCTTGGTGACGCCGTCGACGAGAATTGCTATCTCCTCGCCGAACCTTTGCTTAATGTCTTCAATCTCTATGCCGTCGCAGTCTTCGACGACATCGTGCAAGAGTGCGGCGGCCAACGTATTGGGGTCCAGCCTGAGCTCGGCCAGAAATCGCGCCGTTTCCAGAGGGTGCTCGATAAAGGGTTCGCCAGACCGTCTCACCTGACCGTCGTGGGCCTTTTTAGCGAAGTCGTAGGCGTCCTTTACTACCTCGAGTCTATCCTCGGGTATATATTCCTTCGCCTTTGCCAGAAGTGCATCCAATATACGCCCCTCAACCGCTGCACGAACACTACTAAAAGTATATCCCACGGGCAGCCGGCCCGCAATTTGCGCCCGTGTGTATTTGATGCCAATAGTCGTATATTATGAATGATAACCTAAGAAACGACTGTCTATCCTGCGAAGGAGCCCTTAATTGCTGTTTCAGGCGCCACGAGGGACCGCCGACATACTGCCCGGCGATCAAAAGTACTGGAGGTACTTTCAGTCAAAGGTCGAGGAGACGGCCGCCAGGTTCGGTTACGGGCGGATAGACACGCCGATATTCGAGGCGGAGGGGCTGTTTGTTCGGGGCGTCGGCGAGGTTACGGATATCGTTGAGAAGGAGACCTACACCTTTCAGGACCGTGGCGGCGACGCACTGACGCTTCGCCCGGAGGGCACGGCGCCGGTATGCAGGGCCTATCTCGAGCACGGCATGCACAACCTGCCGCAGCCGGTGAGGATGTACTACCTGTGTCCGATATTTCGCTACGAGCGGCCACAGTCCGGGCGGTACAGAGAGCACCATCAGTTTGGGATCGAGGTGATTGGCGACCCGGACGCCTCCGTGGACGTCGAGGTAATCGAGGTCGCGTGGCGGTTCCTTGAATCCGTCGGACTCAACGAGCTTTCCCTGAGCGTGAACAGCATCGGCGACAAGAGTTGCCGGCCCGCATACGTGAAGCACCTCCAGGACTACTACGGGGGCCGTGTGGAGGAGATCTGCGGGGACTGCAAGCGCCGCCTGCAGCGCAACCCGCTGCGGCTGCTGGACTGTAAGAACGAAACCTGTCAGCCCGTCATCGAGGGCGCGCCGCACAGCGCGGACTATCTCTGCGACGAGTGCAAAGAGCACTGGACGGCGCTGCTGGGCTATGTGGAGGATATCGGCCTTCCCTACGTCGTCGACTACACACTGGTGAGGGGATTCGACTACTACACGAGGACCGTGTTCGAGATAACGCCGCCCGTGGAGGGCAGGACGAGCACCATCGTCGGCGGCGGGCGTTACGACGGCCTCATCGAGGAGCTTGGCGGTAGGCCCACGCCTGGGGTAGGCTTCGGCATGGGCGCGGAACGGGTGATCGAAAACGTCGTTCGGCAGGAGACCTCCGTCCCGGATAACCACGCAAACAAGGTGCTGATTGCCCACCTTGGACAAGCCGCAAAAAAAGAGGCGTTAAAGCTGTCGTCCAACCTGAGAAAGTCGGGCATCTCAGCCGTCGTCGGGCCTACCGGAAGGGGCCTGAGGAGCCAGCTGCGCTACGCATCCTCGATCGAGGCGACGCACGCGGTGATAATTGGCGACGACGAGCTTCAAAAGGGCGTCGCAATTCTTCGTGACCTTTCCGCCAGCGAGCAGCAAGAGGTAAAGCCCGACGAGCTGATTGCCCTGCTCAGCGACGAGCGAGCCGACGGCCCCTAGCAAAGAGACTGGCCAGCCAGTCTATCGCCTCTTGCGTCTTGACGGCAATCGGTCTCTACCATTCGTCTGAGCCCCGGATCACGTCTTTCGAATAGCTGCCTATGCATCGTCCGGGCGGGCGGGTTCAGACAGGCCTCCTCTGCTATAATATGGCACGTAGATAAGAATCATTACCTTGAATATGGACGTTACTAAAATATGACAATGCTTGGAAAGCTCGCGGCGATCGAAGAGCGTTACGAAGAGATCAATCAGCTGCTCGCGGACCCCGAAGTGTCCGCCGATTACACGAAAATACAGACCCTTGCCAAGGAGCAGGCCGGTCTACGTAATCTCGTGAAGCTTTCTATTGAATACAAAGACATCTCTCGCCAGCTGGATGACGTACGCGGCCTCGTCCGCTCAGAGTCGGATCAGGAGCTGACCGCTCTGGCTAAAGAAGAGCAACAGGAGCTCGATGAGAGGCTGGAAAAGCTGGAAGAGGACCTGCGCCGCGAGCTCATTCCCAAGGACCCCAATGACGACAAGAACGTGATCATGGAGATTCGCGCGGGCACCGGCGGCGACGAGGCCGGCCTATTCGCGGCGGACCTTTACCGAATGTACACCCGCTACGCTCAACGGAACAACTGGAAGATCGACGTAATCGAAGCCAACCAGACCGGTCTCGGCGCCATCAAAGAGATCGTTTTCCAGGTCAAAGGCGAGAACGCCTATAGTCGTCTCAAGCACGAGAGTGGTGGGCACCGCGTCCAGAGGGTCCCGGTCACAGAGTCGGGAGGGCGCATCCACACATCCGCCGCGACGGTCGCGGTTCTTCCCGAGGCCGAGGAGGTGGACGTGGAAATAAGGCCCGAGGACCTGGACATCCAGATATTCAGGGCCGGCGGTCACGGTGGACAGAACGTTCAGAAGGTGGAGACCGCCGTACGAATAGTTCACCTGCCGACGGGCATAACCGCTACGTGCCAGGACGAGCGTTCGCAGCTGAAGAACCGGGAAAAGGCCATGGGGGTGCTCAGGTCAAGGCTGCTGGCCCGCGAGATCCAGAAACAGCAAGAGGAGGAAGCCGCAAACCGCCGGTCGCAGATAGGCAGCGGCGACAGGTCGGAGCGCGTGCGAACTTACAACTATCCTCAGAGCCGCGTAACGGACCACAGGGTAAACGTCAGCAGCTACAACCTGGAGCAGGTGCTCGACGGCGACATCGATCTATTCATTACGGCCCTGCTTCAGTTGGAGCAGGCCGAAAAGCTGGAACAAGCCGCGTTGTGAAATCGAGAGAGCTGCTCGTTCGCGCGACGAATGAGCTCTCCGGCAGGCGCATCGACAACCCCAACCTGGAAGCGGAAGTCCTCCTGCGCCATGTATTGGGCCTCCAGCGAGAGACCTTCTTCGCCTCCCTTGACGAGGACCTGACCGCCGATCGGGAGACCCTTGTCCTAGAGCTGGTCACACAGAGGGCGTCCGGCACGCCCCTTGCTTATCTCACCGGCCACAGAGAGTTCTTCGGGCTGGATTTCGTGGTCAATCCCAGTGTTCTGATACCCCGACAGGAGACCGAGCTGCTTGTGGAGAAGGTCCTTGAGCTCGCCAAACACCATACGGGGGAGGCGTTGACCGTCGTGGACGTTGGCACCGGCGCCGGCGCGATAGCGGTCGCCATAGCATGCAACGCGCCCGCCGCCGCCGTGGTCGCGACCGACGTAGACCCCGAGGCGTTGAACGTAGCGGCGGAAAACTGCCGGAAGCATGGAGTCGCCGATCGCGTGCGCCTGGAACAGGGCGACCTTCTGGAGCCGATCGTTTCGCCCGTCGACATAGTCGTCTCCAATCCACCATACCTGACCTCAAAGGACATGGCCTTTGCCCCGCCCGAGGTTAAACGCGAGCCTGCCGTGGCGCTCTACGGAGGTGACGACGGTCTGGATGTGATACGCCGGCTTCTTCGGCAGCTGCCCTCGAAGCTGAAAGCAGGCGGCTCCGCGTTCATCGAGATCGACCCCCTTCAGCTGGAGGACGTCGTGAAGCTGGCTGGGGAGGTATTCCCCAACGCCGGAGTATCTTTCGAAAGAGACCTTCTTGGCCTGGCCAGGGTCGTGGTTATTGCAACTTGAACATTCTTCCCGGCGCTTTACCGCCAAGAAACTGTCTCAGAAACGTCTATCCAAAATGGACCATCCTTCGACAGGCTCTCCGCAGCGGCGGACTCCGAAGATATACATATTGAGGAGTCGGAGGGTCCGGCGATATTCGATTTAGGGAGTCGGACAGGACCAACGAGCAGAAAGAACCCTCATCCGTTCGTGGTGAGCTTGTCGAACCATCCTTTGGAATAGTTACTAAGCGCTAGAGCCCAAAATAGCGAAGGGGCGGCATCATAGCCGCCCCTTTTCCAGACTAAATTCAGCCGCCGAGGTTTGCCCTCGGCAAAAAAACTATTCGAAGCCCAGCTGGTAGTGCTTGCCCTCCGTCTTGATTGCCGGAGCCACGATGATCTCGGCGTTATGCATTTCGCGGATGTTAGTGGCCCCCACCATCCCCATGCAGATCCTGAGTGCGCCGATGAGGTTCTGCGTCCCGTCGGTCAGTGAAGTTGGGCCGAACAGAAGCTGCTTCAGGGTCCCCTTGACGCCGACGTTTACCCGCGTGCCCCTGGGCAGGTCGGGGTGAGGGTTTGCCATGCCCCAGTTGTAGCCCTTCCCCGGGGCCTCTTCCGCCTGGGCGAGCGGGGTGCCGAGCATGACGGCATCGGCGCCGCACGCGAACGCCTTGCAGAGGTCTCCGCCGGTGCGAATGCCGCCATCGGTGATGATGGGGACGTACCTGCCGGTCCTGCGAAAGTACTCTTCCTTGGCGGCGGCGCAGTCCAGGGTGGCCGTCACCTGAGGCACGCCGACTCCGGTGACCTCCCTCGTCGTGCAGGCCGCGCCGGGGCCTACGCCCACGAGGACGCCGTGTATGCCGGTCTCCATGAGCTCCAGCGCTACCTCGTAGCTGACGCAGTTGCCGACCAGCACCGGCACATCGACCATCTCTAGAAGCTCGGGAAACCGGAGCCCTCGCTGACTCGTGGACACGTGCCTGGCGGTCGTCACGGTGGACTGGACGACGATCATATCCGCGCCTGCCTCCGCCGCAATGGGCGCAAGGCGCTTCGTGTTTGCCGGTGTAACAGAAACGGCGCACATGGCGCCGTTCTTCTTTGTCTCCTCGACTCGCTCGGCGATGAGCGTGTCTCGGATTGGGGCGGTGTACAGCTTCTGAAGCAAGCTCGTCACCTCCTCTTGAGGAGTGGTGACCACCTGGGATAATACGTCGTCGGGGTCGTCGTATCGGGTCTGCACACCTTCGAGGTTCATCACGGCCATGCCGCCCTGCCTCGCCATTTCGCCTGCAAACGCCGGCGAGACGATGGCGTCCATGGCAGCGGCCAGAATTGGAGTCGAGAGGGTCATTCCGTCAATGGAAAAGTCCGTGCTGGTAAGCTCTGGATTTACCGTGAACGCCCCGGGGGCGATAGCGACTTCATCAAAACCGTAGGCTCGCCGAAGCTCTTTTAGCTGTGGTACAACCATATGAACAGACCCCCTCACGGTTGGATTTTCCCGACTATATCAAAGGTGATTTGGGGAGTCAACCAATAGCGGTCGGTCTCCCGCGCGCCGCTGCAACTAGCCGTCTATGCGTTCGTTGATGGCCTTCATCAGGTCCTGTAGATCAGGAAACAGATGGGCGTCGGGCCGGTGTTCGTGAAACGCCACTAATTCGTCGTTGATGGATATATGAAACTTGCCGTGGTCGCTTGGGACGAGCTTGAAGGACTCGATCTCGCCGCCATCTGCTGAGTGCCTCTCCCGCCATCCAGGCGGCCCTAAGAGCGTGTCCTCAGTCCTGGCAGTACTCGATCTCGACGTTCAGCTTGTTATCTGCCATTAGCATACCTCCAGCCGGACGAGTATTAATCGATAATAGCCCTCTTGGCAAGGGCGGTCAATGGTATTATGGTAATAGTTCTTATCGCGCTGCATAATGATCGTCTCGGCTCTCATGATATATCGAAAACCCGGACATGGTGCCCAATTCTCGTTCAATGAGTAACATGGAACACATCATAAGACGGTACGCCAAAGAGCTCGGATTCGACATAGTAGGCTTTACCTCGGCGGAGCCTTTTCTGCGCGACGAGGCCGCCGCGATCGAACGTGTCCGCAGTGGCCTCATGGACGGCCTGCCGTGGTATACCGAGGAACGTGTGCATCGCGCCACGCACCCGAGGGCGCTGCTGGACGGGGCGAAGTCCGTCATCTCTCTGGGGTTCTTATAGAACACCGGCGACCCCGATTCTACACCCGGCGGCCCTTCGGGAAAGGTCGCCAGGTACGCATGGGGCGACGACTATCACGAGGTAATCAAGGGCAAATTGCGTCGATTCGTGGATGGCCTGCAAGAGCGGCTGGGCACACCTGTGAAGACCAGGATATTCGTGGACGACGGCCCGATGAACGACAGGGCGGCGGCGGAGCGTGCGGTCGTGGGTTGGTTCGGCAAGAACACGAACATCATCTCCCCCGGCTTCGGCTCCTGGATTTTTTTGGCTCAAGTCGTTACCGACCTTGAGCTGACTCCGGACGCTCCGCTGAAGAAAACGTGCGGAAGCTGTGTACGCTGCATCGACGACTGCCCAACGGGCGCTATCGTCGCCCCATACGTCATCGACAACCGACGCTGCATCTCGTTCCTGACCATCGAGCTACGCGGCCCCATACCCAGGGAGCTGCGCCCTCTTGTCGGCGACTGGGTGTTTGGCTGCGATATCTGCCAGGATGTGTGTCCCGTCAATCGCAAGGCTTCCACGTCGAGCGAGCCGGCGTTCCAGAGGAGACACGACTTCTCCGCGCCCGAGCTCATGCCGCTACTCGATCTGGACCAGGAGGGTTTTAGCCAACGCTTTCGTAACAGCCCCATCAAGCGGGCCAAGCTCGAAGGCCTGCAGCGCAACGTATGCGTCGCCCTGGGCAATATCGGAGATCAAGGCTCGGTGCCGGCCCTGGCGAAGGCGTTGGGCAATCGCTCTGCCCTGGTCCGGATGCACGCAGCGTGGGCGCTCGGACGCATCGGCGGCGAGGAGGCCGTGGCCGCTCTGCGGGAGGCGCTGACGCGGGAAGTCGACGGCGAAGTGCTGGAAGAGTTAAGGCTTGCCGTTGAGATGCCCGTGGCGGCCTCGGGGGACTAGCATTGCCTGGAAGGATTTTTCTGGCGAACGTGGGCGCCAACGCCGTTCATCGCTTCAGCAGCCCAATATTCGCGGACGGCACCTTCGAGTTTTTGCCAATTCCCGAGGAGCCGCAGATCGATGGATCGCACGCGGTGCGATACCAGGACCTCAGGTCCCACTACCAGCACGGGAAGGACCTGAAGGAGCACATCCCCAAAAGGCTCTGGAAGGTATCGACTCACAACGACCCCGAGTTCGAGACATTTACGTATGGGGACAACTGCGAGGCGAATGCCAGGGCCGCATCCCTCAAACGCCTGGAGCCGGGCGACTTTCTCTTCTTCATTGTAAGACTGGTCCGGTGGACTGCCGGCTCGTCCACGGGAGACCACGGCTTCTACCTCGTAGGGTACCTGGAAATAGAAGACGTCCTCAGGGACGTTCGAGCGCGGCCATCAGCCGGGGAGATGGCGCGCTTCGGGGCCAACGCCCATATCAGGCGCGGTCTGTGGGACTCAGACCTCTGGGACGGCTTCTGGGTGTTCGGCGGCTCGAGGAACTCCAGGCGATTTCACCACGCGGTCCCGGTGACGCGAGATCTTGCGCAGGGCGCGTTCAGGTCCGCCGACGGCTCCCCGTGGCGATGGGACGGCGGCAGAACAGACCTGCAGGTCATCGGCTCCTATACGCGAAGCTGTCGCTGCGTCATCGACCCCGGCCTGGATGGCAATGAGCAGAGGGCCACCTTTTTTTGGGATTGGGTGGGAAGGTATTCTGAAGCCCAATAGCCCATTGACACCAAGAAAAGAGCAAAACGGAGGACTCAGGAATTTCTTAAAACGGCTCAATGGGATTCCAGAGGGGTTTGACCCTCTCCGACAGAGGGTCTGGGGGATGTGCCCCCAGCACAATAACACACCGGGTGGGCGGGTAAGTGGCATGTGCATATTGAGAAAAATACTTAGGAGAGGCCAAAGAGCTCAGGTATGTTAGCCACCATGTGAATCGGGTTACCACCTTATATGGGTGGAGTGAAATGTTTCGAGCATCCAGGTCTTCACTTACGTTGTTGGGGCTGGGGGTAGCCATTGCCGTTGCGGGGCCCGCTTGCGGAGCGACTGCGCCATTCGTGCCTCCCGTCGTCACCGTCTTATCCCTCGAGCGGCACACACCCACCAAAACCCCGATAGCGGTAGATA
>JADFKI010000188.1 GCA_022565015.1 Chloroflexota bacterium | reverse complement strand
GGAAACAGATATTCGACGGCCTTGAAACCGGCCTTTGCCGCCGCCCCGAAGCGGTCTAGGAAGTCGACCTCGTTGAACATCATCGTGAGATTTGCCGCGAATTTCGCCATTTTATTTCCTTCCGACTAACTTTGGACCGATCATCGTTGGAGCGAGCGATCAACTGAAGCAATCTCCTTATCGGCCACGATTAGAATCTATCTTAAAATGCTTTTGCCGCTTATCCACCCGCCCGGTGAGTTGTTGTACTGGGGGCGCATCCCCCAGATCCTCTGCCAGAGGGGGTCAGGTCCGCTCTGGACTCCCCCGGTACCCATTTGAGATAGTTACCTGGTATCCAGGAAAAACTACATGCAGAGGGACCCTCCGTCCACCGTGATCGTCTGCCCCGTGATGAACGATGATGCGTCCGATGCTAAGAGCAGGGCGAGACCCGCCAGGTCTTCGGGGCGTCCCATGCGTTTGAGGGCCGTGCCCTGTATGGTGCGCTCGATCTGCTCGTCGGTGCGTGCGTCGCGCCAACGCGGCGTATCGATCTGGCCCGGCGCCATGGCGTTGACGTTTATGTTGTACGGTCCAAGCTCCCGTGCCGCCGAGGAGGTGATGGCCATGATGCCCGCCTTGGATGCGGCGTAGGCTGCCGAAGTCGGCACGACGGAGCCCCTGCGCCCCACGATGGACGCCATGTTTATTATCTTGCCATATCTGCGCTCCTTCATGAGGGGCGCCACGGCCTTTATACAGTAAAAGCTTCCCTTGACGTTAATCCGGAAGTTGTCGTCCCACTCAGTATCGCCTAGCTCCTCCAGAGAGCCTGTCAGGTACGGGCTCACGGCGTCGTTTATCAGCACGTCAATCTGACCGAGCTGCCGGGCGGTCTTCTGGATGGCGTCATTGACCTGCTCCTGGTCGCTGACGTCGAAGGGGATCGCCAGCGCCTTTCCGCCTAGCTCGACGATTTCACTCGCGGCCTGCTCCGCCCACTGTTGGTTGATGTCGGCGATCGCCACCGCCGTACCCTCCTTCGCGAATGACAGGGCAAACATACGCCCTATGCCGTGCCCGGCCCCCGTGATAAACGCTACCTTTCCATCGAGCCCGAAGTCCATTTTCTATCCTCCGTCAGCGAATTAAGATATAGGCGGGCGATCCAAAACCAATCGTCGAAATAAGCTCGGCTCTAGCGTTAGCGGTCCTTAGACAAGGCTGCGAGGGTCCACAGGCTGCTCTTTTTCGGAAGCCTGGTAAATAGACAGGGCTACTTGAAGCGTATGTCGCGAGAAATCGAAGTCCATGTTGGGCTGCTCGTCCCGTACTATACAGTCGATGAAGTGCCTGGCTGAGCGATTGAACCCCTCTATCCAGTCCATTGGGACCTGAATGCCCTCGGTACTCGTTCCCTTGACGACCATCACGGGGGGAAGGTCCAGCATCTCTCCGGTACACCGCGTAACCCAGATGGAGCCCTTGGAGCCCTGTATCTCGAAGAACTCGTCTGCCGGATAGTACTTGCTCCGTATCTGCATCTCGTCTGCACTGGAGTATTCGAATACGCCGAGGCAGCTCCTGTCCTTGAACTTGAAGATGGCGGCGCTGGGCGTTTCGACCATGAAATCGTCCGTCTTCGTGACCATGCTGATGACCTTCTCGACGTCACCCAGCCACCAGATCGCCGTGGCGTATTTGTGCCAGCCGTCGTCATAAAGCAGCCCGCCCGCGTTTTTGTCGGCGTCTCTGCGCCAGACCAACGCCTCCGGCTCCAGCTGAAAATCAACATCGTCCGTGTGATTTGCCCGCACGGTCCTGACGCGCAGCATGGACGGCTCACCTATCACACCGGCGTCCAGCAGCTCCTTGGCCTTGACGATGGGTGGGTAGTGGAGGAAGTTCTCCGTGGTGCGGAACTTGGTCCCGGCGCGGTCTACGGCCGCGGAGATCTGGTCCGTCTCGGCCATCGTGGTGGCGATGGGCTTCTGGCACGATACGTGCTTACCCGCATCCAGGCCGGCAATGATCTGCTCGGGGTGCATGAACTTGGGCGTAAGCAGCTCTACGGCATCGATCTGGGAATCGTTCAGTACGTCGTCGTATTCCGTAACGATCCTGGGAGATATGCCCCAATGCTTGGCCTTCTGTTGGGCGCGCTCGCGATTGGGATCGCACAGGACGGTCACTTCACAGTTTTCGTGCCGCAGATAGCCGGGCACGTTGAGCTGTGATATCGTCCCGCATCCAACGATTGCCATTCTTGCCTTGTCCACCGTATCGCCGCCCCCAAAATTTTATTCGCGATTCCATGTATACTCCATGTTAGGAGTTCAGGCGTGTAGAATAGCACCATTCGAGAGGTGCGCACTAGTGGTCCGGCGATGGGGCGCCGTACCAAATCTCGGCCCGAGGAGAAGGTAATGAAGGTAAGGTGTGAATGGCCAGGTGACGACCCGCTTTACGTCTCTTACCACGATAAGGAGTGGGGTGTCCCGGTCTACGACGACCAGAAGCTATTCGAGTTTTTGGTTCTCGAAGGAGCGCAGGCCGGTCTCAGCTGGATAACGATTCTAAAAAGGCGGGATGGCTACAGGCGGGCCTTCGACGACTTCAAGGTGGAGCGGGTGGCGAACTATGGCGACCGCGACGTAAAGCGACTGCTTGCCGACGAGGGAATAATTCGAAACCGACAAAAGATCCACGCCGCCATTTCCAACGCTCGCGCTTTCATAGGGGTGCAGAAGGAATTCGGGACCTTCGCCGATTACAACTGGGGCTTTGTTAATGGCAAGACGAAGAAGAACGCCTGGAAAACTATTTCAGAGGTTCCCGCCTTTGATTCTGATTCCGAAGCCATGAGCAAGGACCTACGCAAGCGCGGCTTCAAATTCGTCGGGCCGACGATCGCTTACGCGCACTTACAAGCGGCCGGCATGATCAACGACCACGTCGTATCATGCTTCCGGTACAACGAGGTCTAAGGGCGAGCAGCCCCGCCAATAAGTGGGCCCGACGAACTCCTATTCCTGGACAACCCCGTATCGCTACTGCGAGCTGCCCTTGGCGTACATTATCTTTCCGTTCAGCGGTCGAGTGTTCGTGACCTCGAAGTAGGTGAGGTGCGGCTCGTCGTTCGAGTCCAGCTTCATGACCACCAGTTGTCCCAGCGTCTTGTCTCCTGCGTCCACGACAGTATCGATATCCCAGTCGGAGCCGTTCCACACGGCAATTCTGAGCTTCTTCTCATCGGAGTACGCTACCCACGGCTTGCCTTCACTATCCACGGCGATGGAAGTGATGTTCCTGGCGCCGATGAATCCGAAGGCGAGCTTGTCCAACGAGTCTATCTCCCGGATTTCCCAGTCTGAATCGGCGTCGGCTCTTGTGGCGTACTTCACTACCCCGGCAGAATCCGACTTCTTCTCGAAATAGCTTATGTGGAACCGGCCGGCAGCGTCGATCACCAACGAAGAGAAAAGCCCGGTGTCGCCGTCTTCATCCACGGCGTCGATGACCCAGCCCGTATCGCTTCGCGTCGCCAGCGCAAGATCGTTGGACTTCTGGTCAAAAAATGCCAGGTGTGGCACGCCATCGGGGTCTACGGCGATCGACGTTGCGTATTTGTATGTGAGAGAGCCGCTACCTATGCTCTCCACGTTCCACTTGCCCGCATCGTCCCGGACGTAATATTCGACACCGCGGCCGTTGAACTCTTCCGGGTCGATGGCGCTGACGTGGACGGAGCCGTCGTCGGCTACGGTGATACGCGTGTCCCAACCGTCGTGTCCTGAATCGAATATGGCCTCGATATCCCAGCCACTTGCGCTCTCCACCGCAACAACAGCGTCGCCCTTGGTCGGCTGGAACTGGTTCTCCTGATGGTCGTGATATGTTACGTGAGCGACGTCGTCCGGCCCCATTGCGATATCCAGCGGACCGTAGAAATAACCCTCTTGTATAGTGGATATATCCCAGCCGGAGCCGTTTCTGATCGCGTTCTTCACGAACCCGGGCATGGCCTCCAGCATGTACGCGACGTAAGGGGTGCCGTCGCTCCTGAGCGCGATGGACGGCTTCGTTCCCTCGTCTACTTCACCAATTTCCCAGATGAACCTGCCGGCTGCCTGCGTTTGAGGCGCGGGTGCGATGATTGGCGGTGGGGATGTGGGAGCGGCCGGTGCTGCGGGAGCAGGAGGGATGGGGGCGGGTGCGACCGTTGAAACGGGGGCGGGTGGCTGTGCCGCTGGGGCCCTGGACGGAGCTGCGGGGGCCGGAGACGCGCTGCTACATGCCAGCGCCGATAATAGCACCAATGCTCCAAAAAAGGACAATACGTACCGAATATTTCTTATCCTCATCTCACCTCCACCAAGTCCCAACCTGTCGTCCGATAAATATTGGCGACAGGGCAGTAGTTCGCTTCCGAGTTCAAGCTAGCTCAGGCTCAGTGAAGTTAGATGCAGCGGATGCAACGAGGTTTCGTTTGGAGCGGGCCATTGGTCTCATCGTTGATTTCATAGCACGTTGCAATGGCAATGCGGCCGGTTCGCGAGACAACGACTTCGATATCCGAAACCTGTTGAAAAGTCTGTGTTGGCGCTTCCTCACCAGTGCTTTGCGTTGAACGAATGAGCGGAAATCAAAGAGGCAGGCCCAATTAAGGGCCTGCCTTGAAAAGACCTAAGGGTTTAAGACTGAAAAGATTCCTCTAGGGCGTTGTTGGTCTATTGGGCTGCTTTGCTCAGCTCGGCTCCGGCCGTGAATCCGACGCGCTTGTGAGCGGGGACGGTGATAAGGTTACCTGCCTGACCGCCTCGAATCGGCCGTACCTTTCTGGCCTTGACCTGCCGTACTTCAAAAGAGCCGAATCCGGTCAGGACTACGCGGTCACCACTACCCAGCGCGTCCTGAATGCTGTCGAGGACAGCCCTCAGTGCCGCTTCACCCTGTGTCTTGGAGCCGCCGAGCTTTGATGCTACTCGACCACTAACGTCGCTCCTCCTTAGTGTCGCCATAGGTGTCTGGACCTCCTAAAATTTCGGACCCTCGATTATGCGTGGTAAATGCTTCTAGTTCCGCGCCTTAAGGGCCTCAGCCTGTTGGGATAATATGGAGAAATCTTATTCGTGTCAAGCGCATGAATATTCATAACTTCTACTACTGTTACTGAACATTTCTAGGACATTGCAGCTCCCATCGCATTCCGGCGGTTTTCGCCATCTGGGAAGACATTTGCATTCATTCTCGTCCTGTTTATCTGTTAAAACCACCTGAGATACTCATCAGAAATTATAGGTCATACACTAAAAGCAGTATGGGGGATACTACTTAATGGTTATGAAAACACTAACAATGATTACACACTTATATGAGAATAATGTAAGGAGAACGCTCTTTGTAGTATAAAAATGTTAGGCAATGGCAGCAGCGACAGCGGCGACCTATGATGAATATCGAGGGAGAAAGTTTCCCGAAAGTTATCACTACCGGCAATACTGAAATTGACAAGAACCTGGGCGGGGGAATTCCAAGAGCGTCAATGAATCTCGTGGAGGGCGAGTCCGACTCAGGAAAATCGGTCCTTACTCAGCAGCTTGTCTAGGGTCCCTTTACAACGGCTTTCCCGTCATCGTCTTTACGACGGAAAATACGGTAAAGAGCTTCATACGCCAGATGAATAGCCTGAGCCTGGATGTGACGGATTTTCTACTGCTGGGTAGGCTGAAAGTCTTTCAAGTCGGGGCCTCTAGGATGAAACTGACGCCGTCACGAGTTTTCGACATTATTTTGATCGACCTGCAAGTTCGGCCCGACGCCCTCGTCATAGTCGATTCTCTCACAACCTTCATTACGCATATGTCTATAGACGAGACGATGGCATATTTTGAGAACTGTAAGATACTTTGCGATATGGGATTGACCATTGTGAATGTGGTCAACTCTTACGCCTTTAGTCAGGCCGACCTCGCGAGGGTACGTTCGATATGCGATGCGCACCTCTCTCTTCGCACCGAGGTTGTCGGCGACAGGCTGCTCAAGGTGCTGAAGGTCGCGAAGGTCCGAGATGCCGAATTCGGCACGGGGAATATCGTCAGCTTCGACGTCGAGCCAATGCTGGGCATGAAGATAATACCGGTGTCAAAAGTAAGCGTGTAGGCCGTTGATATTGGGGTTGATGGAGGTCTGCCTCGGTTGCCGGGTGGTGCTATAATGAAAAAGAAGTGGGGACGCGTGGGTTCGACAGGGGACGTTCTCAGCGAGATTGCAGGTCGAGGTGCCATCCACCTCGTTAAACAGGTGGCAAAAAAGTAACTGGCGATAAACAGCTAGCACTAGCCGCCTAACCAGGCGTCTACGTCCACCGCCACCTCTCCTCGAAGGGGGTGAATGGGCGACATAAAATCGAGGTGCAGTCTAAGAGACGCCGATATTGAGGACTAAAGACTTATCGGCAAGCTCCCGCACTTGCTCTGGGCCGGCAAGGGGCTGTGGGAGAACTAATTGCTGGCTAAGCCTGTAGTACATCTCGACATGAGAGTCTTCTGGACGGGGAGTTCAACCCTCCCCCGTCTCCACCAGAAACACATACCGTTTTCCGTAGCGTCATCTCCCACGGATGACGCTTTGCCATTATCATCATCCTTTATCAGCGTGATTCCGCTTCTAGCTTTGGTCTCGGCAATCTCAAAGATTGGCCGGAATGCGGGCTTTGGCTTGATGGCGACGATGCTCTTCTCCTCCTTGCACTCGACGTAGACCGCCTCCAGCATCGACATCAGGATTCTACGCCTATCCGCCAGATTGGCCCTCTTCCATAGCTTGGGCAGATCCTCCAGGAGGTTACCAGCTTCCTGGACTGCATCTAGCCCCGGCACCTGAAGAGAGACCAACTGGTCTTCTAGCTCCTTCTTTCTGCGTCTGTAGTCCTCGAGGTCCATGTTGTCGTCGTCGAGATAGACCTGTCCGAGCTTCTTCAGGCGCGTCTCGATCTTCTTGCGCTCCCTGTTGACTCGCTTGACCTCGTCGGCCAGCTGTATCCGGGCCAAGAGACGGTCCATCCAGGAGTCGGGAAGGATGATGGCTCCCATGATCATGCCCATCTGCTCGTCAGGAACCTCGCAGCGAATGGAGCCGCTCTTGTTCACGCAGCTGCCCGCGCCCCTTGAGCCGTGCTGCTCACGGTAGTAGCGATTGCCGTTCCTGTAGGTCTGGGCCCACATGGGCATCCTGCAGTAGGCGCAGTGGACCAGGCCCTTCAAGAGATACTCCCTCGTCGGCCTGGCTTGCAGAGTCTCTGAGCGACCCGAGTTCTTCTTGAGAAGATCCTGAACTACCTGGAACAGCCCTTCGGAGACCAACGCCTCATGGAGACCTGGGTAGAGTTGGTCTTTGTGTTTCACCTTGCCGGTGTAGGTAGGGTTGTGCAGGATGCCTCTGACAGATGACGTAGTGAACAGCCCGGGCTCGGCAACCAGCTCTCCCTTTGCGTTGGGCAGCTTCTTGGTATTCCTGGTGCGGAACTCCTCGCCATTGAGCCAAGTGGCCAGGGTCGACAACGTAGTCGACCCGGTGGCGTAGTCCTTGAACAGCTTAGCAACCGCTGGCCCCTCTTTGGTTTGTACGTGAACGCTGCCCGGATGCTCAGGCTTACACTGGAGCATCCGGACTCCGTCTTGCTTCACCCTGCAGGACTCGTAACCGAAAGGAATGGAGCCCAGCTGTTTGCCCTGACGTGCTCTTTCGCTTATGCCCTTCTTGGT
>JADFKI010000187.1 GCA_022565015.1 Chloroflexota bacterium | reverse complement strand
TCTCTTTGTAGCCTGCTGAACATTGAACTGCCTATCATCCAGGCCCCTATAGGTGGTGCTGCCGGTCCGGCACTCGCTGCCGCCGTCTCCAACGCGGGCGCTTTAGGGGTGGTTACTCAGCTAAATGTTGATGCGGCACGACAACGGACCAGAGAAACCCGTGCACTTACCAAACGCCCTTTTGCCGTGAATATGATCCTGCGGCCTCAAAATAGTCCCCAACGCGACCTGGAAAATCGGATGGAAAGGCTAAAGGCATCCCTGGAGGAGGGCGCTCAGGTAGTCGCTTCTTTTTGGGACGATCCATCGCCATATGTTGATGTTGTACATTCAGCCGGTGCTTTGATGATGCATTCCGTAGGATCGGTAGAAGAGGCCCGTGCCGCAGTTGACGCCGGTGTTGATGTTATCGTCGCTCAGGGTTGGGAAGCCGGCGGTCATGTGCGAGGTGACATTGCTACCCTGGCGCTGGTGCCGCGAGTCGTGGATGCCGTAGCTCCTACTCCGGTAGTGGCGGCTGGGGGAATTGCCAATGGACGGGGCCTGGCGGCTGCCTTGGCCTTGGGGGCTGTGGGAGCATATGTGGGCACACGGTTCATTGTGAGCGAAGAATCTGCCGCGCACCCTCTTTACAAAGAGAAGATCATAAAAGCGGACGAGTCCGATACCTTCTACTCGACCCTGTTTGACATTGGCTGGCCGGACGCACCCCTCAGAACCCTCCGGAATAGCACCGTCGCCATGTGGGAGGACGCAGGCCGTCCTCCAAGCGGTCAGCGTCCGGGCGAGGGAGAGGAAATCGCGAGAAGAGGCGATGGAGGTTCCGTGATCAGGTACTCGTCCGGCACGGCTACCTCAGATGTTACTGGGGACATTGATGCTTTGCCGCTCTGGGCAGGACAGGGTGTTGGTCTCGTCACACGCGTCCAACCCGCTGCGGAAATCGTACGTGAATTGGCGGAGGAGGCGGAGAGCGTGCTAAGGCATTGTGCCGGCCTGGTCGGGCTGGAGGACAAAGTTTCTTGACTCATCTTCGGCGTTCGAATTCCGTATTTAGCGGCACGCCGGCCTCGGATCTATAGGTTTTGCGTGCCGGCCGACTTGACAATTGTTTGTAATCGACTTTATATTTATAGGTAGCTTAAAACCAAAAGGCTGTGAACAGGAGTAGTAGGTCTCCAGCGGGGCTCAGAGAGCCGGGTAAGGTGAGAGCCGGCGCCAAGCGCAGAGATTGAATGGACCTGGGAGCCGCCAACCGAAAGCCCTTTTGCTAGGGCCGTAGGCTTGGACGGAGTGGGCACCGTTATCAGAGCCCGAGGCATCGAGAGCAGCCAGTCCAGCATGCTCTCAGTGCCGCAAAAGAGATGCCGACGCGCGTTTCGTGGTCTTAGCGAACGTTCGAAGGCGAATAAGGGTGGCACCGCGGATTCATAACCCGTCCCTTTACAGGGCGGGTTTTTTTGTTGTTTTTTTCATGCACGGTCCGGGGCTAGTATGAGTGACCGTATGGCAAAAGTGTTCTGAGATTATCTGAGTAACGGAGCGCGGCACAGGTGGTGACACGGAGTTGAAGACCTAACCAAGGCAGCGAGGGAATCAGACGATGCAAACGAGTGAATTGCAGCAGACCAATCAGGAAGCAAAGGGCAAGGACAGCGGGCGTCGCGTCTTCAGCGGCATTCAGCCGTCCGGCGACGTGCAGCTGGGAAACTACCTGGGCGCCATCAAGGGCTGGGTCGAGAGGCAGGCCGAGAAGACAAATTTCTTCTGCATCGTCGACCTTCATGCGTTGACGGTCGGCCAGGACCCCGAGGAGCTCAGACAGCAGACGCGCTCGTTGGCGGCCATGTTGTTCGCGGCGGGCCTCAATCCGGACAAGTGCACCGTGTTCATACAGAGCCACGTTCCCGCCCACGCCGAGGCGTGCTGGCTGCTCAACTGCGTGACGCCCATAGGTTGGCTGGAGCGCATGACCCAGTACAAGGACAAGTCCGCGAACCAGGAGCGCGTGTCGGCGGGACTTCTGGACTACCCGGTGCTCATGGCCGGAGACATTCTTCTGTACGACACGCACGAGGTGCCGGTGGGAGAGGACCAGCGCCAGCACGTGGAGCTGACCAGGGACATCGCCGCTCGCTTCAACCATCTGTATGGCGAGACATTCGTGATACCCGAAGCGGTCATCGCGGAGGTGGGAGCTCGCGTCATGGGGCTGAACGACCCTAACATGAAGATGTCCAAGAGCTTCTCGCATGTCCGAGGTCACGCCGTGCGCATTCTCGACGATCCTAAAGAGATAGAGCGGTCGTTCAAGAGGGCCGTGACCGATTCGGGCAACGAGATCCGGTTTTCAGACGACCCGGAGAAGGCCGGGGTCAACAACCTGCTGGGCATATACAAGGTGATAACGGCCAAAGGCAACGCAGAGGTCGAAGCCGACTTCGCCGACGCCAGGGGCTACGGCGATCTGAAGGTCCGTGTGGCCGAGGTCGTAATCAATGAGCTGACCCCGATTCGCCAACGCTACATGGAGTTCATGGACGACGTCGGTGAGCTCGACCGGATGCTGGCCAGGGGCGCTGAGCAGGCCGCCGCGGTCTCGGTGCCAAAAGTAGACGAGATCAAGAGCCGTATGGGCCTTGTTCTCCCCTAGCCTGTTACAGCCTGTGAGCTGGTCAACATGATTATGATGGCAACGTACGCCCTCACCTCAGTCCTCTCCCTCAGGGAGAGGAGGTATTGTCTCCCACTTCACAAGGGGGAGATTCAGAGGGGGTACGCTGCCATCATAATCCCGTGGACTGACTACTAGAAAATTACATAAGGATGACGACATGTACAGTCCTACGTTGCAAGAAGTTGAAGAGCTGGCGGATAGGGGAAACCTTGTTCCCATCGTCAGGGAGATAAACGCCGACCTGGAGACGCCGGTGTCGGCCTACTTGAAGGTCGCGAGGCCCCCCTACTCCTTCCTCCTGGAGAGCGTCGAGGGCGGCGAGCACATCGCTCGCTACAGCTTCATCGGCACCGAGCCCGAGTCCGTGATTAAGACCGGACCGGGCCAGGAATACGGCGCGACAGACCCGCTGGTACCGATCGAGCGGCAGCTCTCGCAATACAAGCTGGCGGACGCTCCTCAGCTCGGCAGGTTCAATGGCGGGGCCGTCGGCTACCTCTCCTACGAGGCCGTGAACTACTTCGAGGAGCTGCCTTCGCCTGAAGAGGACGTGCTTGGCGTGCCTGAGGCGGTCTTCATGATGACGACGACGTTCCTGGTGTTCGATCACCTTCGACACACGATTCAGGTCGTAAGCCATGCCCATTTGAACGGCGACGTCGAGCGAGCATACGTAGACGCGGTAAGGAGGATCGAGGACATTGTGGGACGCCTGCAGGACCCCGTTAAGCTGCCCGTATCGAGCAGCGGCATAAAAAAGGGCTCCGCCATGACCCCGAATATGCCGCCCGAGAAGCACAGGGACATGGTGGAAAGCGTCAGGCGCTACATCGTCGCAGGCGACGTAATCCAGACCGTCGTCGCTCAGCGATTGGCGAGGCCCACTCCGGCCCACCCATTCCAGATCTACCGGGCGTTGCGGGCCATAAATCCCTCGCCGTACATGTACTACCTTGACCTCGACGGCTTTCAGATCGTCGGGGCGTCGCCGGAGATGCTGGTGCAGGTGGAGAACGGCAAGCTGGCGTATCATCCCATCGCGGGCACCAGGCCCCGGGGCAAGACCACCGAAGAAGACGAGGCCCTGGAGCAGGAGCTGCGGACCGACGAAAAGGAGCGGGCCGAGCATATCATGCTCCTGGACCTGGGGCGAAACGACATAGGCAGGGTCAGCAAGCCCGGGACCGTCGAGGTCACGCAGCTCATGGACATCGAGCGCTACTCCCACGTAATGCATCTCGTGTCCCACGTGACGGGCAAGCTGCAGGACGGCTACACGAACTTCGATGCGCTGAGAGCATGCTTTCCGGCCGGCACCGTGTCGGGAGCGCCCAAGATTCGCGCGATGGAGATCATAGCCGAGCTCGAGCCCGATAAGCGGGGCCCCTACGCCGGAGCCGTCGGCTATTTCGACTTCGCGGGCAATATGGACACGGCGATAACCATCAGGACCCTGGTCGTCAAGGACGGCGTCGCGTACGCGCAGGCGGGCGGCGGCATCGTCTACGACAGCCAGCCGGACGCCGAGTTCGACGAGACGCTTTTTAAGGCCTCCGCCCTTCTGAGGGCCATCGACCAGGCGGAGGCCGAACTCTAGGCAGGTAGTGACTTACTCAAATTGGTTATGGGAGAGTCCAGAGGGGGAGCCCCTTCTGGATTCCGGCATTCGCCGGAATGACGGGGTTCTGGGGGAAGTGCCCCCGAAACATAAACCCTTCAGGGCGGGGGCGGGAACAAGGTGTCCACCCTGTTAAGATAATTACTTAGCTCATCGGTGATGACCATCGCCGAGGAGAAAGGGAAGAGATGATACTGCTCATAGACAACTACGACAGCTTTACCTACAACCTCTACCAGTACCTGTGCGAGCTCGGCGCCGAGGTCAAGGTGGTCCGCAACGACAAGACGACCGTCGAGGATATCGCGGACCTTGCGCCGGAGAAGATCGTCGTGTCGCCGGGCCCGTGCACGCCCGAGAAGGCAGGCATATCCAACGACGTCATCCGCCACTTCGGCCCAACGACGCCGATGTTGGGCGTCTGCCTGGGCCATCAGTGCATCGGGCACGCCTTCGGAGGCACCGTTGGCGCTGCGGGCGAGATCATGCACGGCAAGACGTCGCTGATCCATCACGACGGCGAGGGCGTGTTCAAGGACCTGCCGAACCCCTTCGAGGCCATACGCTACCACTCCCTGGCAGTTTACAAGGACGACCTGCCGGAGGAGCTGTCCATGACCGCTTGGACAGACAACGGCATCATCATGGGGCTGCGGCACAAGGAATATCCCATCGAGGGCATTCAGTTCCATCCCGAGTCTATAATGACGAAGGTAGGCCACGACCTGCTCAGGAATTTCTTGGAGATGTAGAGGATACAAGATGGCAGAGCTTAGAATCAATCTCGACGACCCATTTCACAAGATGCTGGAGAGCCTCAAACCGTTGGCTGAGAGTGTGATTGAGAGTGAGATGGATTTTGACACCTTTGTCAATGTGGTCATTTGGCGAGGCATGCGGGGAATGATTGAGGACATAGTTCCTGGTGATCCGGAAATCCTGATGAACTCCGTGGTGCTGATGTTCGAACAGAACCCAGAATTCATTGCCTCGTTCATTAACAATATGCTGAAAGCTGGTGCGCCGCCTGAAGAAGCCAAGGAACGCCTGGGGTTCATAAGAGAAAGGTTAGGCTGAACGATGATTGACAAGACTGCACTGGAGCAGAAGGGGTTCCAGGGTTTTCTCCCTTTCACCCAACAGAAGGCGGGTGATCTATCCGAAGTCCCTAAAAAACCAGGTGTGTACGTCGTCGTCACTCCAGAGGGTTGGAAGACTGAGTTCATGGACCATAATCCGGGTGGGAAAAAGAAGGGTTACGACCCAACTGAAGACCGCAGCAAGCTAGAGCAGAAGTGGGTCGACGAAGCTACAGTCCTCTACATAGGGAAGGTCGGAGGAGTCGAGTACAGACCAGACAGGACACTGAACAGAAGAATACGTGAGTTCATCAACTTCGGAACAGGGAAGTCGAATAACCATAAGGGCGGCAGACTGATTTGGCAGCTTCGTGACGCACATAGCTTGCAAGTAGCATGGCTTCCAGCCGATGAGCCACTAGAGCTCGAGAACAGAATGCTACTGTCATTCAAGGGAACATATGGCAAGCTGCCTTTCGCTAACTTGAGATTCAGCAAGAAGTTGACCACGGCAATTGCCAGCTCGAAACGGACATGATGGAGGACCGCATGATAAGTGAGGCGATCTCGGCCCTTGTGGAGGGCAAGTCCCTGACCATGGACGAGGCCGCGCAGTCCATGGAGGAGATCATGGAGGGCGAGGCCACCCAGGCCCAGTTCGGCGCCTTCGTCACGGCCTTGCGAATGAAGGGCGAGACGGTGGACGAGATCGCGGGCATGGCCAGGGTCATGCGGGAGAAGGCGCTGCACGTCAACGTCGACGGACCGCTGGTCGATACGGCCGGCACCGGAGGAGACGGCTCCGGCACCTTCAACATCTCGACGACCGCCGCGTTCGTGGCTGCCGGCGCCGGCGTCAGGGTAGCCAAGCACGGCAACCGCGCCATGTCGGGCGCGTGCGGCAGCGCCGACGTTCTGGAGGGTCTGGGAGTAAAGATAGACCTGGGCCCGGAGGGCGTTGAACGGTGTCTGAACGAGGTCGGTTTCGGCTTCATGTTCGCTCAGCGCTTTCATCCCTCCATGAGGTATGCCGCCGGGCCTCGACGCGAAATCGGCATCCGCACCGTCTTCAACATACTCGGTCCGCTCACCAATCCGGCGGGCGCGGAGGCGCAGGTCATCGGCGTGGCCGACCCGGCGATGGCGTCTCGAATGGCCGAGGTCCTGGGCAGGCTGGGAGGCAAGCACGCGCTGGTCATACACGGCGACGATGGTCTGGACGAGATAACGATCGCCGACACGACCAGCATATGGGAGATGAAGTCGGGCAAGGTCACCGAGGGCTCGATATCGCCGGAAGATGTTGGACTCCAGCGCGCCTCGACGGAAGAGATAAGAGTTTCCAGCGTGGACGAAAGCGTAGAAATACTGAAGGGCGTCCTCGACGGAAAATCGGGCCCCGCGCGTGACATCGTGCTCATGAACGCCGCCGCCGCGCTGGTGGCTGCCGACGTCGCACCCACGATGAAGGACGGAGTCGCCCTGGCCTCGGATGCCATAGACAGCGGTCGCGCCAGGGAAAAGGTCGAGGCGTTAATCAGCCTCTCCCAGACGCTGGAGTAGGGCGAGGTGTTTTTCAGCCTCTCACATACGCTTAAATGGGGCGAGGTATTGTTTTGACGACGGACGGCATTCCCAACATCCTCCGGAAGATCGTCGAGGTGAAGCGCAGGGAGGTCGAGCGGCTCAAGACCGAGCTGCCCGTCGCCGCGTTGGAGGAGCGCATAGCGAGTCAGAGGCCGCCGCTGAACCTGTCCGGCGCGCTCTGGGGCGACTCGGTGCGCATCATCGCCGAGGTCAAAAAAGCCTCCCCATCCAAGGGGCTGCTGCGAGATGATTTTGATCCCGCGACGCTGGCGAAGACCTACGTGGACAACGGCGCCGCGGCCATATCGGTGCTCACCAACGTCGACCACTTCCAGGGAAGTATCGAGGACCTCGCTACCGTGCACGGCGTGGCGAATCCAGGCAGCGTCCCCGTGCTGCGAAAGGAGTTCATCTTCGATCCATACCAGGTCTACGAGGCGCGGGCCTACGGCGCGGACGCCATTCTTCTCATCGTGGCGATGCTGTCTTCGGAATGCCTCAGGGAGCTCTTCGAGCTCAGCTCGAGTCTCTGGATGCAGTGCCTGGTGGAGGTCCATGATGAGGACGAGCTAGGCATGGCGCTGGACGCAGGGGCGGAGATCGTCGGCATAAACAACAGAGACCTGCGTACCTTCGTCACGGACCTCGCCGTAACAGAGCGATTGGCCCCCATGGTCCCATCGGACAAGATAGTCGTGAGCGAGAGCGGAATCAACAGTCGAGAGCATCTGGCGACGATAAAATCGGCCGGCGCGCACGCCGCTCTCATCGGCGAGGCGCTGGTTACCGCCGAGGACGTGGGCGAAAGGCTCCGGGGCCTCGTATGACCAGGTT
>JADFKI010000186.1 GCA_022565015.1 Chloroflexota bacterium | reverse complement strand
TCAACCGTTTCATCTGTTGGATGATACCACCAATTGAAAGCATCGCCGCTATTAACGAAAACGGCTTGACCATCGCCTGTGTTCGCACGTATCCTAAATCGTCCGGGCTCTGTCCCCTTTGCCACATGCCTTGCCGTGACCAGATGCACATAATTCCAATTATCTATCGTCTCAGAAGGATAAGACACGAGGAAAGCCGTCCCAATTGGACGCATGGCTTCTTGCCCATCAGACGTGACAGTGGGTAGGCCAATAAAGACTACACATTGAAGTATTTCATCTGGGACGCGCATGTTGATGACCTCTTGGTGAGTAAGTTAATATCTATACATACGTTCTCATTTTACAGTAGCCGAACGATCGTTGCAGATAGCGATTGAAAAAATAGCTGCGTGAACACACATGATTGAAATAACTCACGAGCCCCTGAATCCCCAGGACATCACCTCCGGAGTCGAAAAAAACTCCAACGGGGCCGTCGTGACGTTTCTCGGCTCGACGCGCGACTCCACCGGCGGTCGCAAGGTCCTCTTCCTCGAATACGAGGCGTATCGGCCCATGGCGGACAAGCAGCTCGCCGTAGTCGCGGACGAGATGCGGGAGCGCTACGGCGTCGAAGACGTGGCCATCTCGCACAGGCTGGGCAGACTGGAGATCGGCGACATAAGCCTCGTCGTCGCCGTCGCCTCGCCTCACAGGAGTAATGCCTTCGAGGCCTGCAAATTCAGCATTGACCGCATCAAGCAGATCGTACCCATCTGGAAGAAAGAGTTCTTCGAGGGTGGAGAGGTCTGGGTCGGCAGCCAGGAAGACCTGGAATCGAAGGCAAGCGGAGCCGTTGTGGGCAGCGGTGATTCACCCTAGCAGTGAAAAGTTTCACAGATAGTGCCGAATTTCACAAAGAAATTCCCCTGAACCACCCTACAAGGCCCTAAACTGACGCTTTTTCGCATAACTGCACCCTTCGGCAATGTCATCTCTACTCAATAATTGCTGTTATGACGTAAAACTGCGAAATACGGACGAAATGTGGTGGTTTCTGAGCCGAGAATCAAAATAGTGCCGAAAATCACAATGTTTATCGTTGCAAATTGGGGCGTACGTTTGTTATATTAATAACAAGTGGAGGGATCGCATAGAGGTCTAGTGCGGCCGCCTGCTAAGCGGTTAGGGGGTGTAAGCTCTCTCATGGGTTCGAATCCCATTCCCTCCGCCATTTCATAGCTGGGCCCTGAGCCTGTTCATAGCCAGGGAAAGCTACAACTTATAAAAACAGAACCGTATATCAGGAAAGCTAAGGACCTTATGCACGGATATTACATCTGGACGATCGGCTGTCAAATGAACAAGGCTGATTCCGAGCGGCTTGAGAGCGCCCTCGACCAGATGGGCATGTCCCCTACCGAGAGTCCACAAACCGCCGACGTCATCGTGCTCAATAGCTGCGTCGTAAGGCAGAGCGCCGAGGACAAAGTCGTGGGTATGGTCACCAGCCTGAAGCCGCTGAAGCAGGAATACCCCGACAAGGTCGTCGCCCTGATGGGCTGCATGGTCGGGCCCAAGACCGACAAGCTCCGGAAACGCTTCCCCTACGTGGACGTATTCATGCGTCCGCAGGAGTTCCAGCCTCTCATCGAGATGCTCGGCGAGCGCATGGATATCGATACGGACGGCTGCGTCGGCCAGCTTGTCGCCCGGGCCGAAGTCACGACGTATATCCCCATAATCCATGGCTGCGACAAGTTTTGCACATTCTGCATCATCCCCTACCGACGAGGACGCGAGGTGAGCAGGCCCGTGGAAGATATCGTCCGCGAGGCGCGGCTGCTGGCACAACGAGGAGTCAGAGAGGTGACCCTTCTCGGCCAGAACGTCGACTCCTACGGGCACGACCTGCCTGAAGCGCCCGACCTGGGAGACCTGCTGGAAGCGGTCAACGAGATCGAAGGCCTCGACCGGATTCGATTCCTGACGTCCCATCCAAACGACATGAGCGATCATATAATCGAGAAGGTGGCCAGCCTGGACAAGGTGTGCGAGCACATCAATCTGCCCTTCCAGGCGGGCGACGACAACGTCCTGGCGAGTATGAGACGGGGCTACACCAACGACGGCTATCGGCGAAAGGTGGAGGAGATTAGGGAACGGATTCCCAACGTGTCCCTTAGCACCGACGTCATAGTGGGATTCTCAGGCGAGTCCGACGCTCAGTTCCAAAAGACGCAGGAGCTGATAAGGGACATCCGCTTCGACAAGGTCCACACCGCCGCCTATTCGACACGCCAGGGCACCATTGCGGACCGGACGATGACCGACGACGTGCCCCATGAAGAAAAGCAGGCCCGATTAAAGTCTCTGGACGCGCTGCAGGAAAGCATCTCGAGGGAGATCAACTCCACCTACCTGGACAGGACGGTGGAGGTCCTGGTCGAGGGACGCAAACGCGGCAGGTGGTACGGTCGAAACCGAAACGATAAGCTCGTCTACTTCGACGCGGATATCGACGTGAAGGGACGAATGCTGGACATCACAATCGAAGACACAAGCCCCTGGTCCTTACAGGGGTCGTTGGCGCCCGTTTTAGCGAGAAGTTAGGGCGTCGGGGGAGTAGGGTTATATGGTCGTCAAGATGAAGACGCCAACCATACCTATCACGGAGATAGAGCAGTCGGCCTTTTGTCAGACTGACGATGAGCTGAAGGCCAAGAGCCTCGAAGAGGAGTTCGGCGCGGGGGTACGCTGGCAGAAGCTGCCCGTCAGCTACATGCGTATGTCGCCGGAAGAGCTGGACGACCGCATCACGGAGGCACGCGCCAAACTGGGCGCCCGCGTGGTCATTCTCGGGCATCACTACCAGCGGGACGAGATTATCAAGTTCGCCGACCATCGTGGCGACTCCTTCAAGCTTTCCCTGCTGGCGGCCTCCATGAAGGACTCGGAGTACATCCTGTTCTGTGGCGTGCACTTCATGGCCGAGACCGCAGACATTCTGAGCGCTCCGCACCAGAAGGTAGTACTTCCCAACTTGACGGCGGGCTGCTCCATGGCGGACATGGCCCGCATCGACGACGTGCTGGACTGCTGGGACGACCTGCAGGACGTGCTTGGCGAATCCGACGGTCTTACGCCCATAACCTATATGAACTCGACGGCGGCCATCAAGGCGCTGTGCGGACGCAACGACGGTATCGTATGCACGTCTTCCAACGCGGCGGCGACGTTCAAGTGGGCCTACGAAAAAGGCGAGCGGGTGCTGTTCATTCCGGACCAGCACCTGGGACGAAACACCGGCGTGAAAATGGGCGTCGGTCTGGACGAGATGATCGTCTGGGACCCCTTCAAGCCTCTGGGAGGCAATACGGAAGACGAGATTCGATACTCCAGGCTGATACTCTGGCAGGGCCACTGCTCGGTCCACACACGATTCACCGTGGACCAGATAGAGCAGGCACGGGAGAGGTTCCCCGACGTACAAATTTTGGCCCACCCTGAGTGCACCATGGAGGTGGTTCAAGCGGCCGACTACAACGGGTCCACCGAGTTCATAAAGAACTTCGTGAGCGAGTCGGCGCCCGGCAGCGTAATAGCCGTCGGCACGGAAATAAGCATGGTAAAGAGGCTTGCCGCCGAGAACCCGGACAAGACCGTCTTCTGCCTCGACTCGGTCGTCTGCCCCTGCTCCACGATGTACCGCATACACCCTGCGTACCTCTCATGGGTCCTGGACGGCCTGAACGAGGGCGTCGTGGTAAACCAGATCACCGTGGACGAGGAGACGGCGGAGCAGTCTAGAGTAGCGTTGGACCGAATGCTCACAGTTGTGTAACCAGCCTGGACCCGAGCGAATATCAAAAGCCCATCTCTGCATCAAACATGACGAGGTGGGCTTTGTCTATAATAGCGCCGGGCTCAAGAATCGTCTCAGCCACCAGGCAGGCCGCAAATACCGGGAGGCCGATTGAAGTGCAACATCTTGCGCCGGACGTAGAATGGCTCATCGAAAGGGCAATCTCCGAGGACCTGGGCATTGGCGACCCCACGACCGACCTGCTGATACCGTCCGACCTTCAAGGGACGGCACAGGTCCTGTCCAAGGCCGACGGCGTCCTGGCCGGTGTCGAGGTTGGCCTGGCGGTCTTCAGCCGCATCGACTCCAATTTGCGGACCAGGGCCATCTTGTCCGACGGCGACCCGATCAAGGCCATGACCGTCGTTGGCGAAATACAAGGAAGCGTGGCATCCATACTGAAGGGAGAACGCACCGCGCTCAACTTCATGCAGCGCTTGTCGGGAATCGCTACCGCCACGGCGGCCTACGTTAGTGCCGTGGAGGGCCACGACGTGAGAATAATCGACACGCGCAAGACTACTCCGGGACTCCGCTCTCTGGAGAAGCAGGCGATACGTGCGGGCGGGGGCTTCAACCATCGCCAAAATCTCGGCGACGGCATCCTAATAAAGGACAACCACATCGAGGCGCTGAAGGCGACGGGGATGTCGCTGGGTGAAATCGTGAAGAGCGCCTACAATAGGAAGTCCCATACCATTAACGTCGAGGTCGAGGTCGAGGACCTGGAGCAGGTGGAGGAGGCGTTGAAGGCAGGGGCGACCATACTGCTGCTGGACAATATGGACACAGAGCAGATGGCGGCGGCGGTCCAACTCTGCAAGGGCAAGGCCGTAACCGAGGCATCGGGTGGAATCACGTTTGAAAACATTCGACAGGTCGCGGCCACCGGCGTGGACCTGATATCGGTGGGAGCCCTGACCCAT
This sequence comes from Chloroflexota bacterium, assembly GCA_022565015.1. Lineage (GTDB taxonomy): Bacteria > Chloroflexota > Dehalococcoidia > Lucifugimonadales > JADFKI01 > JADFKI01. The sequence continues at coordinate 3,044 of JADFKI010000186.1, read as the reverse complement.
TCGTCGAAAGCGCTGGACCTGAGCCTTGACCTGCTTTAGAGGGTTATGAACTTTATCAGACTTGCCGCGGCCCTGATAATAATGGGCTTGCTTCTCGCCACGGCCGGTATCGTCGCCGGCGTGCGTGAGGACGTTCGTGTCGAGGCCCGCGTGGACCTGATCGCCTACGTCGACTTTGAGGGCAAGATCCAGACCATATCGCCCGACGGGCTGCGGTCGAACCAGGTCAGCCCGGAATCAGAGGGCTTCTTCACCTGGCCTACGTGGTCACCGGACGGCGGACAGCTCGTTTATTCGGGAGTCCTGAGCGGCGAGGGCGGCCTGCTCACGATAAATCTGTACGCCTCCGACACAGACGGCGGAAACAGCAGGGCAATATTCGTCGGCGAACCGGGCGTGGCCAGTCTGCTCGCAGAGGGCGTCGTGCACTACCCTCTCTGGTCCCCTAACGGTGACCGCCTGGCTTTCATAGCCGGAACGGCCAACGGGCTAACGCTATATATAGACGACCTCAGCAGCGACCAGGGCGCGGAAGCCGTCCTGGACAACGGCCCTCTCTGGATATCGTGGGCCTCCGACTCGGACCGCCTGCTGGTCCACAGGGGGAACGATCACTTCATAGTGAAGACCGCCGGTGAAATTCAGGCCACGAAGCTCAGCATTGAGGCATCAGGCTACAGGGTGCCGGCCTGGCGCCCGAAGAGCAACCTGATCACGTTCGCAACCGGCGGCGCCCGGAGCGACTACGTCGTCTCTTCGGCGACGGCCACGGGTTCGCGGCTGGGAAACATCACCGAAATCGGAGGAACCTGGCCGACGCCCGCGTTTCTCTGGTCACCCGACGGTAGGTTCCTGGCCCTCTCGGAATCCAGCCGGCTCGTCGGATACAAGGGGCAGAGCCTGTTTGTCTACAGGACGCTGACCATAATTCAAGGCGATAATCCTACGGAGCGCGGAGTCATCCATGATCCCATGCTCGCATACTTCTGGTCGCCCGACAGCAGCAGGCTGGCCTATGTGACAGTCTCCGACACCAGGGGTGTGCTGCGTTGGATGCTGCTTGACGTTGAGAGCGGTGTTCGTCAGCCCCTAATAGATTTCGTACCATCCCTGGAGCAGCTCACCGTGTTCCAGTTCTTCGACCAGTACGCCTACTCTCACTCTCCCTGGTCGCCCGACAGCGACGCCCTGGTATTCGCCGGTAGTCTCAGCACCGAGGCCGTATCGGCTTCATCGGGCGTCCATCCGGGTCATGAGGGCTTCCACGTGATCGTGGTCTCCGCCGATTCATTGGCTGCGACTCAAATTATCGCAGAAGGTTTTCTGGCTTTCTGGTCTCCGCGCTAACCCGGCCGAGCGCTTCCCGGCATTCCCGCCGCCGCGATAGCTCAGGGGGGCCTATCCTCTTCTGGGCTGCTTCCTCTCGGCGGAATCGATGAAAATCGTGACGGGGCCGTCGTTTGCGATGTTCACCAGCATATTCGCCTGGAAGCGCCCGGTCTCGACCTTGAGTCCAGTTGACCGGAACATCTCCACGGTCTTGGCGAAAAGGGCCTCGGCCTGCTCAGGCGGCGCGGCGTCCGTGAAGCTGGGCCTGCGTCCCTTACGCGTGTCGGCGTAGAGCGTAAACTGGCTGACGATCAGCAGCTCCGCGCCAAGGTCCAACGCCGAGCGATCGAACCTGCCCAGATCGTCGGAGAAAATTCTGAGGTTGGCTATCTTATTGGCGAGGTACTCGGCATCCGCTGCGTCGTCGGCGGAGGTTATTCCTATGAAAACGACGAGTCCGGGCCCTATCGAGCCGAGAGCTTCGCCTTCGACCGTGACAGACGCCCCCGTCACTCTCTGGACCAGGGCGCGCAAGAGAATTAATCCGTGGACGAGCTAGTGGACTCGGATTTTGAGGCGGTTGAAGATTCGGCCTTGACTGTGGTCGAGGGTTTCGATGAAGAGTCTTTCGAATCTTTCGAGTCGCTCGAGCTCGACTCGGACGAGGCGTCCTTGGCCTCTGCCGGCTTGCTTGTGAAGCTGCTGTTCTTTCCGTAGTCGTTAACGTAAAAGCCGCTGCCCTTGAAGACTATGGGCACTGCGTGAAACTTTCTGTTTGCTTGATTGCTGCACTCCGGGCACGTAGCAACCGGCTCGGAGTCGAAGCTCTGCCTCATCTCGAACACATGGTGACATGAGGTACATTCGTAGTCGTATCTAGGCAAGGTTGCCCTCCAAGTCTCTGATAAAGAGTTAGCAGTCATACAAGACGACTGCTAATACATTATTTACGATAGCATTATGTCGATTTGGTGTCAACGTCGGCGTCGAAAGGCTGCGCGAGCGCTCTCTCGATGCCTCCTCGCCATGCGTCCTCGACGGTCGATAGTTTGATGTTCAGGTGCTCATTCCATTTAATTACATCGCCGCCCGTAAGTCCAATATTGCACCAGTCCACGCCTTCTTCGGAGCATATGGCCTCGAACATGGGCAGCTTATCCTTGTCGAGCGACACCACGATTCGGGACTGGGCCTCGCCAAACAACGCCGCGTCCCACCTGCCGTCGATTTCGGAATCGCCCTGGAAGCCTATGTTACCCGCGATACACGACTCGGCGATAGCCACGGCGAGGCCTCCGTCAGAGCAATCGTGGGCCGATATAATTACACCCTTGCGAATGAGCGCGCGACAGGCCCTTTGGAGCCTAACCTCGCAGTCCAGGTCAATACTTGGCTGGCCGGCGACTAGTCCGTGGACCACCTCCAGATACTCGCTGCCGGCGAGGCTCTGCGGCGTACCCTCCACGGCATTGGCGCCCAGGAGCACTACGACATCACCATCCTCATTGAATCCGATGTTCACATGCGCCTCGACGTCTTCGAGCAGGCCCAGGGAGCCAATCACAGGCGTAGGGTAGATCGCCGTTCCATGCGTCTCGTTGTACAGGCTGACGTTGCCGCTGATGACCGGCGCTTCAAGCGCACGGCTTGCCTCGGCCATTCCCTTAATCACCTCTTCGAGCTGGTAGTATACCTCGGGACGCTCCGGGTTTCCG
>JADFKI010000010.1 GCA_022565015.1 Chloroflexota bacterium | reverse complement strand
CATCGTGCCGCCCATCTCTTGCGCCATGCCAAGGACCTGGTCCACGACCTCGCCAAGGATGGCGGCGCTCGCCTCGTCCTCGTCGTCTTCGCGGGCGATCATAAAAGAAAAATACTCGGGCATGCCCCACAGAGACCATTCACGAACGATGACCTGGTTGCCGGAAAAGACGCGCTGACACCTCTGCCTGTACTCCAGGACCTTCGAGACCGGCAGCGCCACGTGAAGGTAGTCCATCCTGTAGGCCGACCGGCTGCGCCGCGCCGTTAGCGGCGAGCCGCTTTCGACGACATCACGCCTGTAGCGCTCTCCCGAAGAGTGGCGTGCCTTCCAGAAGCGCCGGGCTTCGCCATCGTCGCCCTTGCGGCCATCGAACCTACTGCATATATTCAGGGTCCTACTCAACTGGGTATCGACAGCCTGCTCGAAGCCGTCGAAGCCGATATGCAGCGTCGCGGAATGGTTGAGCCTGTCCCCCTCGTCCCACATCTCTACGCCGTAGTCGACAACCAGAGGCCGCACACCCTCGGCGTAAAGCTGGGACACGGCATGAAACCCGGACTCGAAGTCCGGAAAGACCACGCCGGTTATCAGCTTTTTTTCGGGCCTGGGGAAGACCCTCAAGGTCGCCTCGGTGATCACTCCCAGGGTCCCCTCGGTGCCGATAAACAGGCTTTTTAGCGAGGGACCAAAGGAGTGCTTGGGTACTCCCTTCGTCCGGACCACCTCTCCGGTGGCCAGGACTGCTTCCAGTCCCAACACCTGGTCGCCCATGCAGCCGTGCTTGGCGGCGGTGTAGCCGACGCCATTCGTCGAGATCGCGCCGGCCACCGTAGCGACGGGCCTGCTCCAGGGGTCGTGGCCCAACACGAGCCCGGCCTCATTCAGGGCAGAGGCGGCGTCTTCGAGTACCACTCCCGGCTGAAAAGTTGCGGTCCTATCCGTCTCGCTGACGTTTAGAGTCTTATTCAAGTCGCGAAGGCTGAGGACGATGCATTCTTCGATTGGCGCCGCCGCACCCATGACGCCGGTGCCGCCGCCGTATGGCACGACCGGCACTTCATGGAGGCTCGCGTACTTTAGTAGCTGGGATACGTGGGCCGTGCTCTGCGGGAAAACGACTGTGGCGGGCTGCGCGTCAAGGCGGGAGGCCGCTCGGAAGGCCCTGTAAACTCCCAGCGCGTCCCCGGTATAACGCTCGACTTTCTCGACATCGGTCGAGACACAGGCCGCGCCGAGGATGGCTTCGAGGTCTGAAACGAGGCCTGGTTTCATCGGACGCCGGGCCGAGGCTGCAGACGAGTTAAGAGCTGCGTAGCTTCCACTCCGTTCCCTGGGACTTGTCCTCCAGGGTGACGCCCAGCTCCGTCAGCCTATCTCGGACCTTATCGGCCATCGCGTACTGCCTGGCCGAGCGGAGGTCCGCCCTCATCTCGATGAGAAGCTCTACGAAGGGGGCTATGTCGGCCCGTGTCTCGGCGACGCGCTCGCTGAGGTCGAGCCCCAGGACCTCGGCCAGTTCCCTCAGCGCAACCTGTGCGCCTGCGATGCTTTCGCCCTCGTCCCTTCCCCGGTTGATGTCTCGGGCCAGGTCGAACAGAACAGCCAGCGCTCGGGGCGTGTTCAGGTCGTCGTCCATGGCCTCGACGAACCGCTCTCGATAGGATGTGGGGTCCAACTCAAGATCAGAGGAGTCGGCCCCATTGACGGACAACGCGTTGCGCAACCTTTCCACCGCCCGGTCCTACGAGGCGATGCTCTGGTCGTTGTACATAAGCGGATTGCGATAATGGGAGCTGAGGAAGAACATGCGTAAGGCCACAGGGGAGAACCTTTCGAGCGCCTTCTGTACGGATATGACGTTCCCCAGGGACTTGCTCATCTTGTCCTCGCCGATGCTGAGAAAACCGTTATGCATCCAGAACCGCACAAATGGCTCGCATTCCGTAAAGGACTCGGTCTGGGCAATCTCGTTTTCATGATGGGGGAATATTAGGTCGCGGCCTCCGCCGTGAATGTCCAGGTTCTTGCCCAGATACTTCAACGACATGGCGCTGCACTCGATATGCCACCCGGGTCTGCCGGGGCCCCACGGACTCTCCCAGGCCGGCTCGCCAGGCTTCTGAGACTTCCACAAGGCGAAGTCCATGGGGTCTTCTTTCGCCTCGTCCACCTCGACTCGTGCGCCGGCCATCATCTCGTCGAAGCTGCGGCCGCTGAGCTTGCCATAGTCTTCGTCGCTTCTAACGCGAAAATACACGTCTCCATTGACGGAATAGGCATACTTCTTTTCGATGAGCCCTTCGATGATCTCGACGATCTTGGGCATTTCCTTCGTGGCCCTGGGATACTCGTGGGCCCGCTTCACGTTCAGGGCATCCATCTCTTCGAGGTATTGCCGGATGTTTATCTCGGCCAGCTCCTCGATAGTGATGCCCATCTCCGCCGACGCCGCGATCATCTTGTCGTCGATGTCCGTGAAGTTCTGAACGTGGTTGACTTCGAAACCCTTGAATTCCAGGAACCGGCGCACGACGTCGAATACGACGGAGAACATGGCGTGACCGATGTGAGAGGGAGCGTAGGGAGTGATGCCGCATACGTACATGCGAACCGTATTGTCTGGGGTCGAAAACGGCTCTTTTTCGCCTGACAATGTGTTGAAAAGACTTAGTCCACCCATTCGATCACCGCGACGGCCATGCTCGCTATGCCGTCGCCTTTTCCGATGAATCCCAGGCCGTCCGTTGTGGTTGCCTTGACGCTGACGGCGCCTATATCAGTCTCCATGCAGTCCGCCAGAGACGCTCTTATGGCCTGCACGTAGGGCCTCAGCATGGGCTGCTCGGCGAGTATTGTAGCATCAACATTTGAGACGCGCCAGCGAGCCTCTTTGAGCAATCTGACCGCCTCTTTCAGCAGGACGGTGCTGGAGATGCCCCTGTAGCGTTCGTCGTCGGATGGGAAATGGCTTCCGATATCTCCCATGGCGGCCGCCCCGAACAGGGCGTCTATGATGGAGTGAACCAGGGCATCGCCATCGCTGTGCCCCATGGGACCTTTCTCGAAGGGAATCGTGACGCCGCCGAGCACGAGGGGACGACCCTCGACGAGAGGGTGAACGTCGTAGCCTATACCGGTCCGGACCGTCACGAAGAGGCGCCGTGCGTGCGGGCCGGACGCTGCTTGAGCAGGCTCTCGGCAAGTATCAGGTCTTCAGGCGTCGTGACCTTGATGTTTTCGTAGGAGCCTTCGAAGACCTTTACCTTACCGCCGATCATTTCGACCATCGAAGCATCGTCCGTGACACCCGTCTTTACACGGTCATGTGCGTTTCGGAGAAGGTCGTGTGCGAATATCTGGGGCGTCTGCACGGCCCACAGGCGGTCACGCGCGGGTGTGGAAGTGACCGTACCGTCTTCTTCGACGATCTTGATCGTGTCTTTTACCCGAACGGCGGCGGTGGTGGCCCCTGTTTCTACGACCGACTTCAGTCCACGCAAGACTATGTCGTCCGTCAGGAGCGGCCTGGCACCGTCATGGACTGCTACCCAGTCGAACCCATCGAGCCTGTTCAACCCGATTAGCACGGAGTCCTGCCTCCTCGACCCGCCTTCGCACACATGGGTCACCTTCGTCATGGATTCCGAAGCAATCAGCTCTCCGCCCCTATCGAGGTTACCCTCCGACAGTACCAGGACAATCTGCTTCACGCAGTCCAGGCTGTTCAATACGTGTAGAGAGTGGGCAATGAGGGGAAGACCGTCCAGCGGCGCGAAGATCTTGTCAATGCCGCCCATTCGACGGCTGGCGCCCGCCGCGACCACGATGGCCCCCACCGTCCCATGCGAGCCGGCGATTGGGCCGTGGTTCCGCGCCATCGAAGGCTAGCTCCGCTTGGCCTGCGCGAATATGATGCTGCCGGCGGCCGTCTGCAGCATGCGCGTAACCGAGACTTCGATATCTTCGTTCAGATGGCGGTGTCCGCCCTCGACGACTACCATCGTGCCGTCGTCCAGGAACCCGACGCCCTGACCAGGCTCCTTGCCTTCCTGCACGACCTTTATCCTCATCTCCTCACCCGGCAGGACCACCGGCTTGAGGGAGTTCGCGAGCTCGTTGACGTTTAGTACGGCCACGCCATGTATCTGGGCCACGCGGTTCAGATTATAGTCGGTGGTCACTATCGAGGCGTGCATCTCCTTGGCGACCTCGACCAGCCTGGCGTCAACCTCCATGCCGCCGCGGTGGTCGTGCGGAATATCCATGACCTGAATGGGAACTTTCGATTCCTGACGCAGCTTGTTCAAGATCTCCAGTCCGCGACGGCCCCTGGCCCGCCTCAGGGGGTCGTTGGAGTCGGCGATATGACGTAGCTCGTCGAGAATGAAGCTGGGTATTACAATCGTGCCCTGAATGAAACCATTTTCCGCCACATCCGCGATACGTCCGTCGATGATAGCGCTGGTGTCCAACAGATGGCTGGTAGGCATCTGTGAGTGCCCGTTAATGCTTGCCTGCATAAGCGAGTTAGGAATTACATTCTGAAAGACGTCGCGCTGCGGCCTGGACATGACATATCCGCCGAGATACGCGAGAAAGATGCTCAGAGCCGTGGGGACGCCGTAGCCAATCCAGCTTGGCATGCGGAACAGGGGGATCGACACGAGGAGCGCCACCAGAAGGCCCAGGACTGTCCCCAAAACACCCGAGAGCACCCTGGAAGTGGGGATGCTTTCGATCTGGCTAACGAGGTTGCGTGCAGAGCGCACAGTCATATAGGGGGTTGCCGCCAGTCCTAGAACCATTCCCCCGATGCTGAGTCCGAATACCAGAGGAACATACTGCTCAGGTCCCCAGACATCGCTTATGTATTCGCCTAGCCTCCATCCTCCAGTAGCGAGGATCGCACCGCCTAAAAGGCGGGCAACAATCTCCGCGACCATCTCACCACCTCCTCAGTGCGTGTCGTGAAAGATATGACTCGGATCCACCGAGGTCCATCCGCTTCTCTCTCACCTATAGCCGTGAAGGGGGCGCGCCAGCGATGGAGCCGCCCAATCCTCTTATGTGCCGCGTGTCTAATATCTGAGATATATTCACATTAGAGAGTAGCATCTGCTGCATATTCGTGTCAAAAACAGGATGCCCTGGGTCTTCTCGTCGCTAACCCCTATACCATCAGGAATATGGACTATACTAAGGGTAAATGTAACCTGTCTTTGACCCCAATTTCTAGGATGAAGGTGAGCCGCTAACACCTCTATGTTCAGCAACCCGAATAAGATGAATTATTACGCGAGATGGGCCCTGGTTGGACTGATGGCTTTGGCCGTGGTTGCATCAATACTGCTTGGTGCCACGGCTCAGGGTCGGACGGCAGTCAGGACGGCGCTGTTTCTGCCTCAGATACTTCCTGCCGCACCTGTTAAGCCCCTTGACCTGTTCACCCGTGAACCGGCGAGGCTTCCGATTACATACCCTTTGAGTGAAGGAGAGGGCTCGGCAGACCTCTATGTGCCGGCGTTCGGCGAAAGACACAGTGCGATACTTCTTTTTCTGGGAGTGAACCCTGCCGGGAGGGATGATCCGAGAGTGGTGGGGTTGGCTGACGCTCTCGCCCGGACAGGCGTCGTCGTCATGATCCCCTGGTCCGAAAATATGACTCGGAACAAGGTAACCGTGAGCGAGGTGGACGATCTGGTGCGCGCGTTCCAGTTTCTCCGTTCCCACGAGTCCGTCAACCCCGAGATGGTTGGAATGAGCGGGTTCTGCGTGGGCGCGTCGCTGACGTTGGTCGCGGCTCAAGACCCACGCATCAAGGAAAGCGTAAGGTTCGTAAATTTTTTCGGCGGCTATTTCAATGCGGAAGACCTGGTGAAGTCCGTGGTGACCCGCAGCCGCTATTACGGCGACACGATAGAGCCCTGGGAACCCGCTTCGCTGAGCATTCAGGTCGTGCGCACGCACCTGATTCAAGGAATAACAGACCCAGAGGACCGGCAGCTTCTCGAGGCGCACTTTTTAGCTGGAGGTACACCCGTTGCCGCCGCCGAATCCCTGGTGTCCTCCGAGGCCCGGACCGTCTATAAGCTGCTGTCCGATCCTACGCCGACGGAGGCCGATGCGCTGATCGAAAGCCTGTCGGCGTCCATCCGGGGCTCTCTAATGGGCATATCGCCGAGCACCGCCATAGATCAGCTGGAAGCCAGGGTGCTGATCATGCACGACCGGGAGGACAGACTCGTGCCTTCCGAGGAGTCCGCTCGCCTGTTCGAAGCTCTGGGTGAGGATAGCTCCGTCTACTACACCGAATTCGCCTTCTTTCAGCATCTGGACCCAACGCGTCCCGTCAGTCCACCCATCTACGTTAGGGAAGGCATTAAGCTCTTTCTTCACATGTACAACGTCATGCGCGCAATTTCTTAGAACGGCTTCGCGTTGCGGCTCCGCGCCCTTCGATGGAATCATGGCGCCGTACGTCAGGAAAATGATGTCGCCAGGTGATATCATTATGTGATGTAGGCCCAAAAGGGAGAATGAGAATATGGGAAGAAACTACTGGATGGTGGTCTCTCCTCCAGAAGATTTTGAGGTAACTAAAGAGCAGGGATTTGGAATATTCGGTGTGCGCGCCAAGTATCGCCGGCGCACTCAGCGTATGCAGCCCGACGACCGAATGCTGTTTTATGTCTCCGGCATACGCAAGTGGGCGGCCACCGCAACAATCGTGTCCGGCTCCTTTGAGGACAGGACTCCGATCTGGAAGCCCAACCGTAAGAGCGAAGTATACCCTTATCGAGTCAAGCTCAAGCCCACGATGGTCCTGAACGAGGAGGACTACATCGACGCTCTGTGGCTGGCGCCAAGCCTCGAGTACGTGAAGCGATGGGCGCCCGAAGACTGGCCACTGGCCTTCTTTGACACGCTGCACCTGTTGCCGCAGAAGGACTTCAAGCTCATCGAAAACGAGATGGTAAGGCTGACTTCGGGAAGCAAGCACTATCGAAGGACCAACGGCGTCACCGCGCCCGTGGAATCGCCGTTGCACAGGACCGAAGACCAGGGCAGAGCTAAGGCCGAGGCCCCGCAGCCGGAAGTCGATGGTCAGGAAGAGCCCGGCCAAATCCAGCCCGTCAGGACAGAGTTGGCGGATCAGGTGACCACCGACGACTCCTGAGGCGTCTCGTCTAACAGAAAGTCGTGGTCATGCAGCTCCACGAGCCGCTCCAGGAACTCCTCCGGAATGTCCTCGGTCTCGGACGTAGCCACGAACTCCTCTAGCTGGGGTAGATTCGTCAGGTTTGGGAGCACCGAAGCCACCATAGGCCCCGAAAGCGCGAATTTAATTGCTATCTGGCCTATGGTTGAGTCCATGTTTTCGGTCAGAAACTGAAGCTGGTCCACCTTTTTGAGCGTCGCATCGAGCCACTCCTGCTTTCTGTGGGCCCGGTGATCGCCGGGGTCGAAGACGGTGTCCTTGTCGTACGTGCCGTCCAGCATGCCCGACGCATGCGGGACCCTTGTGATTAGGCCGGTCTTCTCCTTTTCGGCCATCGGGAACCACGCCTTCGACGGGTCCTGCTCCAGGATGCTGTAGATGATCTGCATGGCGGCGGCGTGACGCTCTTTGATGGCCGCCTCGCCCTCTTCGTACCAGCCGATGTCGGGGCCGATGGCGAAGCCGTAATTCCTTATCTTGCCTTCCTTCACCAGCTCGTCCAGGGTCTCGAACAGCTCCTCGTTCTCGATCGCGTCCATTTTAGGGTTGTGCAGCTGGTACAGGTCTATGTAATCAGTCTGGAGCCTCCTCAGGCTCTGCTCGCATGCGTAGCGGATGAAGTTGGGCTCCCACTTCTGTGGCCGCTCCGTGTGCCCCTCTCGAGACGTGTTGGCGTAGAAGTCGTAGCCGAATTTCGTGCCGATGATTATCTCGTGGCGATGCTTCTTGAAGGCCTTGGCAAGGATCTCCTCCCCATAGCCCAGTCCATAGGTGTCACCGGTGTCAAAAAAGTTCACGCCCAGATCGAAGGCCTTGACCAGAAGGTTGATCCCCTCGGGCTCCTCGATCTTTCCCCACCAGTTCGTGCTGACGGTCCAGACGCCGAAACCTACTTCGGAGACGTTGAGATCGGTGGTGCCAAGTTTGCGATACTTCAATTGACCATCCTCAGTTAGGGCTCGATACGGGATTCTTCAAACTGCGGCCGCCGCTCCGCCAAGAACCATCCTGATGACTTCAGCCTTTTCCTCGTACTCATCGTCGTTCAAGACGGGACTCATCACGCTCAGGGGCACGTCCTGCCCCAGCTCGACCCAGGACTTGCAGCCGCCATAGTGCTCCAGCACCGGCAACGCCTGCGGTTGCTGCAGCTCGTATACGCGGAGAAGCGCGACCGTAAGGGGCTGTTTTGGCCTCCAATGAAGACGCTTGTTGGCGTAGTCCGTCGTCCAGATATGATGGGGGGCTATGCCGTCCAGCGCCTCCTGCTCGCTGACCTCGAACTTGTCGGTGACGGTGCACCAGTAAGAAAGGGTAACCAGGCCGGGCACGTCGTCATCCGCCAGCGTCTGAGCGAGGTCATCGGCGAAGGCGTCCTTGATCAGCTCCGCATTCTGGTGCTCGTACGTCGGGTAGAGCAGAAACTCGGGGTGGACGACCCGGAACTCCTTGTCATCCTTGTGGATGCCGCCCTTGCGAAGAATGAGGACCTGTTTCCCCGATCCCAGTGCCCTTATCGCCACGGCCCACTCTTTTAAGGCCAGGTCCGATTCCGCGGGTAGCAATGTCATGTCCTGCTCCTCTTCGACACGTACGACTGAGAGAACCTTCGACTATTATAATCAACGGATGGCGCCCGGTCTAACCCAAAACGCAACCGTTTCCAGATCAAAGTCAGGCGGATACCGGTCCGGCGTCATGATGTCGCGGCAGGGGAGTCGCTGTACCCCTCCGGCATGGGTTTTTCCTGCCGGAGAAAGTTCAGGAAGGCGAGCTGAGCCGAGGGTAGGTGCCTGTCCTCCCTGTAGAAAACGGTGAGGGGCCGGCGGCAGTCCCATCCATTGACATCGATTACCTTGATGAATCCGGCGATGGTGTCCGGAGTCACGGCGAACCGCGAAATCATACCCAGTCCAAGACCGGCGGCGACGGCCCTCTTGACAGCCTCGTTGCTACCCAGGTCCATCACGACCTTGAGTGATAGTCCGTGTTGCGAGATGCAGTCTTCCGCCGTGCGTCGAGTGGCCGAGCCCTGCTCTCTCAGAATGAAATCGTGGTCATTTAGGTCCTCGAGCTCCACCTCTTCCTTGGCGGCGATAGGGTGAGTCGGAGCGGCAATGACAACGATCTCGTCGGAGACGTAGGTGAAGGACTTCAGCCCTTTGAGGTTTACCGCCGCCCCCGCCATACCCATGTCCAGCTCGCGGTTGTAGATCTTCTCCACGACCGTCTGCGTGTTCGAAATGGAGAGAGACACCTGGACGCCGGGGTACTTCTGCCTGAACTTGCCGATCGCCCAGGGGAGAATGTACTCGCCCGGCGTCGTGGATGAGCCAATCGTCAGCTTGCCGGCGCTGAGTCCCTGTATGTCCTGCACGGCGCTCTGCATCTCCTCCGCCAGGGAGAAGATGCGCTTCGTGTAGCCGTAAACGGCCTCTCCGGTGTCGGTAAGCTGAAGGCCTCGGCGCAGTCTATGCAGGAGAGGGCTGCCCATGCTCTCTTCCAGCTCTCGCACCTGAATAGATACGGCCGGCTGACTTATCAAGAGCTCCTCGGCGGCCTTGGAAAAGCTGCCGAGACTGGCAACGGTGTGAAAGATATGGAGCTGGTGAAAATTCGGTATAGTCATAATCTCAAGATTATGTAGCTAAGGGCTTAGCTTTATGTGACATTATACCTAATGATATGTAGGTTGGCTACGAAGGGCCTCTGCCAATGGTTGTGAATGGTCTGGTATCTGCATTAGAATCTGCCAGAGTCGTCTGAAAGGAAACGCAGTTGTTTATCCCGCGCCTTCTCAGGGCAGCCGCGCTGGACCCAAGAGCCTACGAAGGCATTGGGGAACAGCCCGAGGATATGTTCAGGGCCTTGGGTGTGGTGATGGTGGTTGGCATAGCCTTTTCCGTTGGCGTGCGTTCGCTTCCGGGCATCGACTTTGGAGATACGCCGCCGCTGTCCGCCGTCTTAGTCTCCCTCAGCACGGTGATGACAGGGTGGCTCGTCTACACCGCGATAATCTACGTTCTGGGCACTCTGGTCTTTCGTGGTAAAGCTGGTTTCCGCCAAATTCTAAGGACTCTTGGCATAGCGTACGGTCCGGGTGTCGTAATAGTGCTGGGAGCCATACCGAGCGCCGGAGGCTTCTTCTTTTTTATCGGGCTGGTGTGGATTCTTCCTTCAGCCCTATTCGCCGTCAAGTCCGTCCAAGGATTTGACTGGGTGAGAACTTTCATTGTGACGGCGGTAGGGTGGGTCGTCGCCCTCGCCATTTTACCGGGCTACTTACTCCTGGGAGCGACTGCCGGCTCGCCCGCTTAAGAAGGGTCCCGCGCGGATTCCAGGTAACTCTGCACGACCGGCCACTTCCTGCCCAGGACATCCTTCATGTTTCGTGAGGTGATCTCTTCGACCTCCTCCAAGGTCCTGCCCTGAAGCTCAGCCAGCTTTTCAGCGACTATACGGGTATGTCGGGGCTCGGTCCAACTCTCTCTCTTGGCCTTGAAGGGCTGAGGTGCGGAGTCCGTCTCCAGAACGACGTTGTCCAGCGACAGGCCGGCGGCCACCTCCTGTAGATGAGGCAAACGCAGGAGCGGACGAGCCAGCGATATATAAAAGCCAAGGTCAATGGCCGTCTTCGCCGTGCGCTCGTCACCCTGGAAGTAGTGCATGACGCCCCCGACGTCGTAGGCCCGCTCTTCGCGCAATACGCGGAATATCTCGTCGTGGGAATCCCTGCTGTGGAAGACGATGGGAAGTCTGAGGTCCCGGGCCAATCGTATCTGCTCTCGGAGGGCCGGGTATTGTATCGACCTGTCGGGCGCTCCCTCCATGAAATCGAGGCCTATCTCGCTGATGACGATGACCTTCTCAGAAGACGTCGCCAGACGGTGAAGGGCGGCATACGTCTCATCCGTGAAGGGCGCTTCAATGTCCATGGGGTGGATGCCGACACCGGCGAAAAGGTCGGGAAACCTGGCCGAAATCTGCACGGTGCGCTCAGAGGACTTCAACGTGGTCCCGGCTGAAATTACAAAGCCGACGCCGGCGTCTCGACCCCGGGCCAATACCTCCCCGATTTCATCGTCCGGGTAAGATTCGAGGTGTACGTGACAATCGATCAGCATTCGATTCACTCGGTGGTAAGCGGGCGCATATAGCATTTGGAACGGGGCTCCATTATACTACAGCCGCAACGTAGGCTAATCGGGAAAGGCCTACTCCAGGGGATGTGCGGACATGGCCATATGAGAATCCATTTAGGTAGCATCTACAGGCTGATTATCGGCCTTGGCATTAGCGGTTTAATGGGTTGGCTCGTCGTTCGCGGCCTCGATTGGAACAGAGTATCGGAATCATTCTCCAACATATCTGTTCCGCTAGTCCTTCTTTCAGTCCTCGTCTTCATGATTGCAGGTTACCTTCGGGCGCTCCGCTGGCGGCTCCTATTCGTAAAAGAGCGCATATCCATACTTAGGCTATTCATAGTCCAGAACGAAGGACTGGGGCTGAACAACTTACTGCCCGTACGAATCGCCAGCGAAGCCACGCAGCTGGCGATCCTGACCATGCGCGACAGGATAAAGCCCGCCACCGCCGTCGCGACCCTGGGAATGGAACGCGTGATCGATCTCGTGGCGAGCACGATTATTCTGACTATCGCCCTGTTCCTGGTGCCGCAGATGTCCAGCTTCAAGAATTACGTCTGGGTGGCGATAGGGTTGACGGCACTGTCAATCGCCGTCGTCAGATTCCTGGCATGGGGGGGCGTAGGGATCGCCCTGTTCAGAAAAATCCGATTTCTGACCGCCTTCTCCGAATCGGTCCGGGAGCTTGAGCGACACAAGGCGAGGCTCGCCGCCTCGCTGGCCATAACCGTAGGCTATTGGCTGCTTGTGGGGATTAGCGCGTGGCTGATCGCAATCGCGGTGGACCTGGGCATATCGCCGTTCACGGCTACGGTGGTCATCATGGGCACGATATTTTTCGCAACGTCCGTGCCGGCGGCACCCAGCGCGCTCGGTACTTTCGAATTCGCGATGGTCTATGTACTCGGCTTTTTTGGCGTCGCGCGGGAGGACAGCTTCAGCTTCGCGCTGTTGACACACGCGGTCTTCTTCCTGCCGCCGACGATAATAGCGGCCATATTCCTACCCCGTGAGGGTCTGGAGCTGATGCAACGGCTGAAGGGGAGGCTCGCGCTTCGGGGGGCGCCTATAGGGAGCGCTCCGGCGGCAGACTGAGGCAATGCCGCGGCGAAACTATGGGACAGTACTCGGCGCGGCCGTCTTATCGATAGTCTTCGCCCTATCCTGCTCTAAGCCGCCCGAAACGGCGCCGCAGCCACTTCCGACCCCTAGTCCCACCATTCAAACGTCCACTCCTGTTCCGCCGCCGAGGTCCAGGCCCACACCAACTTCCTCGCTCGCACCCGGCACTCCAACGGCCGCCTCGGCGACGCGGTCCCCCTCGCCGTCGAGCACCGCTGTCAGCACTCCTGTCGGCACCCCCATCGAGCAGGCGACGCCGTCGACCGAGGGTCGCTATGGAGGCATTCTGCGGCTCGTAAGCCGGGAGAACATCCTGCACCAGGACGTTCACCAGGAGGTCTCGCCCGCGCTGTCCACCTGGGGTCCGGGTATCGTCTACAACCGCCTGCTGCGCTTTAGTGCCGGACCGGACGTTGAGCTTCCCAGCCTTGCCGTCGAGTGCGAGCTATGCCAGGGCTGGACCATGAGGGACGAGCTCACCTTCGACTTCGAGCTACGAGACGAGATTCGCTGGCAGGCACTGCCGCCCGTCAACGGCCGACTGCTGCGCGCTGGAGACGTTGCGTTCAGCCTGAATCGACAGCGACAAGAGGGCTGGCCAAACGAACCCCTGCTCCAGGTCCTCAGCGACGTTATCCCTGTGGATGACAGGACCGTTCGGGTATCCTTGAGGGCGCCGGACGCCGATTTCATGATCGGCCTGGCCGACGGGCACACGAAGATCGTGTCCCCGGAGGCCGTCGGCGTCACGGGCGACCTCAGGGAAGGTCCTACAGTTGGCAGCGGCCCCTGGGTCCTTACGGAAAGCAATCCGGACGTGTGGCACAGGTTCGACCGAAATCCAGACTACTTCGAAGAGGGCCTGCCGTACCTCGACGGGGTCGTCGTCAACATAATCACGGACGACGATACCCGTCGCGCCGCGTTTCGCGTACATCGGCTCGACGTCGACCAGATGGAGCCGCGTGAATGGGAGGAGTTTTCTAGCCAGAGACCCAGCATGCCTTTTCTGCTTGCCAGGGAGACGGCCAGGGGAATCGAGGTCGCGTTCAAGACGACGGCGCCGCCCTTCGAGGACGTACGCCTTCGCCGGGCGGCGATGTTCGCCATGGACCCGTTCCAGGCCAATGATGAGGTCTGGCGCGGCGCGGCCTACGTGAGCCAGGGCATGCCAACGCTAAACCCCGAGTGGGGCCTATCGAGAGAAGAGCTGCGCGAGTTCTTCGGAGACTCTCAGCGGGCGCTCGAGCTGGTCGCCGAGTCGGGACTGGACGTTCCGATACCGGTGACGATAAAGGTCGGGGACTTTTCCGAGTCTGTGAGAGAGCACGCCGAGCTCATCCAGGGAGAGCTGTCGCGCGTGGGATTCTTACCGACGATCGAGCTCGTTAATCGCAGGCGTTTCGGAGACGAGGTATGGCTGGGAGGCGATTACCAGATGTTCGTCGGGCCCATCGCTCCGACGACCTCGACCAACGGATACCTGCTGCCCATCATTCACAGCAAGGGCCGCTGGAACACGACGGGCCACCGGAACGATTCGTTGGACGCCCTCATCGAGGCCCAGGCCCAGATGTTCGATCCCTCCGAGCGCATCGAGTTTGTACATGAAATACAGCGCCGCATATTGAAGGACGCATATCGATTCATTCCGGCGACACAGGTCTCCATCTGGACCTGGTGGCCGGAGCTAAACAACTTCCACCCTAATTTCGCCGGCTTCGAATACTCCCACTGGGCGAGGGTCTGGCTTCAGAATTAGCGCGATCGGATGGCTTGCGACGCCAAGGCGACAATAATAACGGGACGCCCAGAAGCTGAAAAAAGTCAGCCGGCTTCCGATGAGCGACGGTAGCTCAGCACGCCGTCCTCCAGCGCCGACCAGGACAGTAGGACGCACTTGATCCTCACGGGATAATTTCGCACGCCAATCAGGGACTTGAGGTCGTTCTCATCACTCAGCCGGGTCTCCGCATCGGAGTCGCCCTGCATCATGAGCTTGAATGTCTGAACGAGGTGATCGATCTCATACAGGGTCTTTCCGACGACCGCCTCAGTCAGCATGGAGCCGGCGGCCTGATTGATGGAGCACCCCTCGCTCTGAAGACCGACCCGCTCGACTCGGCCATCGGCGTCCAGGTCCACCTGAAGGTGGATCTCGTCGCCGCAGAAAGGGTTTACACTGTCGCCGATGATCGTTGCATTGTCCAGCTTGTCGCTGTTCCTGGGGTTCCTGCGATGGTCAAGAATCGCATCGCGGTAAAGGTCGTCAAGCTGGGGCAACTCCATGGGCGAAATACCTCAGGGCCTCCTTCAGGCCTCCTATCAGGAGGTCTACCTCCTCCTCCGTATTATAGAGGTAAAAGCTGGCCCTGGCAGTAGCGGAGACGCCCAGGCTCTTCACGAGAGGCATGGTACAGTGGTGTCCCGTCCGCACGGCGATGCCCCGGCTGTCCAGAATAGTGCCCAGATCGTGAGGATGCACCTCTGGATGGTGGAACGAGACGATGCCGCCCCTCACGTCCACGTCTACGGGGCCGTGTAGAATCAGCTCCTCTTCGAGCTCTTTGAAGGCGTTCAAGGCGTACTGCGTAAGCTGAACCTCGTGGTCCCGTACGTTCTGCATGCCGATATCGTTGAGGTAGTCGATGGCGGCCCCAAGGCCGATGGCGTCCGCTATATTAGGTGTGCCCGCCTCGAAGCGCATAGGCAGGTCGTTCCAGGACGCATCTTCGTACGTCACCTCCAGCACCATTTCGCCGCCCCGCAGAAACGGCTCCATGTCCTCCAAAACGTCGCGTTTCACGTAAAGCACGCCGATGCCCGTCGGGCCCAACATCTTGTGACCTGAGAAGGCGAAGAAATCGCAGCCCAGCTTCGCAACGTCCACCGGCATGTGCGGCACGCTCTGCGCGCCGTCGATGAGTACGGCGGCGCCGACGCGCTTCGCCAGCTTCGTCAGCTCTTGGACGGGGTTAATCGTGCCTATGGAGTTGGACACATGCACGATGCTCACCAGCTTCGTGCGCGGGTTGATGATCGAATCGATATCGCTGAGATCCAGCGTGTAGTCATCGGTCATGGGTATGAAGCGGATACGCGCGCCCTTGTCCCTGGCGACCTTCTGCCAGGGCACCAGGTTGCTGTGATGCTCCATTCGCGTCAGCACGATCTCGTCGCCTTCGCCGATGTTTTCCTGCGCCCAGGTGTACGCCACCAGGTTGATGCTCTCCGAGGTGTTGCGAGTCCAGATGATGGACTCAGATGTCTCGGCTCCGATAAATCGGGCCACCTTCTCTCTCGCCTCTTCGAACTTGTCCGTGGCCTCCATGCTCAAGGTGTGGACGCCGCGATGCACGTTGGCGTTGTACCCTTCGTAGTAGTCCACGAGAGACTGGATCACCGAGCTGGGCTTCTGGGATGTCGCTGCGTTATCCAGGTACACCAGCGGATGCCCATTGACCTTTCTGGACAGCACGGGGAAGTCTTTTCTTATACTCTGGACGTCAAGCATTCATCGACCTTTCAGTTGGAGGTCAGCTCCGAATCATCGGTGGTGAGCGTTAAAAACGTTGCCTGAATACTGCTCTCAGGACTTGCGTCTATGCACCTAAGGCACGGCAGGCCGCTGGAAGGGCTATATGTCTACCTCGATATCGTCGCCCTCGACCCGGACGGTAAACGTGTCCACCGAGACGACCGCCGGCAGTGCCCTTACCTCTCCGGTCCTGACGTCGAATCGAGCGCCGTGCCTTGGGCACTCGATCTCGAAGCCGTCGAGGTCTCCCTGGTCCAGGGACCCGCCGTCGTGAGTGCACACATCGTCTACGGCGAAGATAGTGCCGTCGACATTGCACACGGCTATGGCGTTGTCGCCTACCTCGAAGACCTTGGAGGTTCCGGGGGGAACGTCGCCTACTTTTCCAACCCTTTGAAACGCCATGATTCCTCCTCTACGTAAATATTTTCAATCGAAGAATATTAGACATGAACGGCTCAGGAACGCTAGACGGCCGTCTTGAGCGCAATCTTCTGCAACGGCACCAGCATCCCTTGATGGCCTGTTGGAGTCTTATTTACCAGGTCCTCTATGGTTGTCGAGTCCAGGATATTGAACACGGCCAGCGCCACTTCCTTCCAGACTTCCCTTTGTGCGCACCCCGGCACGTGTATGCAGCTTCGGACGTCATCGAGGCACGCGACGGGCGTCTCCGTGCCGCCGAGACAGGCCATGACCCTGCTCAGTTTTATTTCCGAAGGGCTCTTTGCCAGTGAGTGGCCTCCTTGGCGGCCGCGTTGACTTTGAATCATCCCGTTCTTGTTGAGGGTGTGCAGCACCTGGGCAAGATAGGGCTCCGGGACCGCGCTGCGGGCGGCGATCTCGCTAGTCCGTATGGGCGCGCCCTTGCCGTTTATGGCCAGGTAGACGAGCGCTCTCACGCCATAGTCCACTTTAATCGGTATGTGCATCTGCGCACCTCCTCGTGCGAGGGTTCCTCGGCCTTCGGCTATTCCGTCGTTGCGACGCCGTCAGTATTGCCGCTTAGCGCTGATTTGAAGGTATGCCACGATAGGACCGCGCACTTGATGCGCACGGGATAGCGGGAAACGCCCGAGAGTATCTCCAGGTCCCCCAATAAATCCAGGTCCTCGTCGTCAAGCTCTTCACCTTTAACCAGCTCTCGAAATTTTTCGAAAATTATTTCGGCCTCTTTAACCGTTTTGCCTTTGATTCCTTCCGTCATCATTGACGCAGATGCCTTTGATATGGCGCAGCCCGAGACCTGAATTCCTACGTCCTCGATAATCCCTTCTCTTACGTTCATGTACAAAGTAATCTGGTCGCCGCAGAGTGGATTGTAGCCTTCGGCCTTCATGTCGGCCCCTTCCAGGACCTGGAAATTCCTCGGCCTGCGGTTGTGGTCCATTATTACTTCTTGGTACAGCTCATGTATGTCGAACATGGGCTAAAACTCGAAGCTGTAGCTGGGCAGCGAGCTCAGGAACAGCTCCTCCAGGTAGCTTCGCAGGTGGTCCTCACGCACCTTGTCGATGATCTCGGCGGCAAAGCCGTAGATCAGAAATCTGCTCGCCGTCTCCAGGTCAAGCCCCCTGCTCCTCATGTAGAAGACGGTATCCATGTCAATGTTGCCGGCCGTGGCGCCGTGGCCGCATTTAACGTCGTCCGCGTAGATGAACAGGGCCGGTTTGCTGTCAACCTCGGCGTAAGGAGAAAGCACGAGGTTCTTGTCCTGCTGCATGGAGTCCGTCTTTATGGCGCCGGGCTGCACATAGACCGTGCCCCCGAACACCGCTCGAGACCTCCCGTCCAGGATACCCTTGTAGTAGAGCCTGCTGGTGCAGTGTGGCGCGACATGGTTGATGTTGATGAAGTTGTCCATGTGCTGCCTGCCGTCGGTGAAGTACAGCCCGTTATGCGTACAGACGGAGCGCTCTCCGGCCAGCTCGTTGTACATGTCGAACCGGCCGAGACTACCGGCCTGCCGTTCGAAGACGCTGCACTCGTAGCTGCTGTCGTCGTTCTGCCTCACCCTGACCATACCCACGTGGTACGATGAAACGCCCTCCAGGAGCAGGCGGTAATGGTCCAGGCGAGCGCCCTCCTCCAACACAATCTCGGTTACCGAATCGGTGAAATACTTATCATCCGAGAGGCCGACGTAGCTCTCTATAAGCGTCGCGCTGCTGTTGGGCTGGGCCACCACCAGGACCCTGGGGTACGTCACCGAAGTGCCGCCCGCGCCGGTGGAGATGAACAATAGGTGAATTGGCCTGTCGACCGACGCGCCGTCATTACAACTATGTAGGCCCCGTCCTGTACGAAAGCCGTGTTCAAGGCTATGAAGGCGTCCGCCTTGAAGTCGGCGTACCTGGACATCTGGTCGGCCAATAGCGTGCCGTCGGATGCGAGTGCCTCTGACAGTGAAGCGATGGTCACTCCCGGCTGCGAGCCAAAGTCCGAGGACAGCTCCTTTGAGAGCGTGCCGTCCACGAATACGAGAGTCGTCCAGTCGTCGTGCCAGGGAGCGACGTCTTTGATCGCGTTCAAGTCCGGCTTTGCGGCCGCGCCGTTCATGGGCATGCGAAACGCACCGTTGGCTATTGGCGCGACGTTCGTGTACTTCCAGGGCTCGTTACCCCTCCTAGCGGTCGGAAATCCCATCTCAATAAAGCTGTCCATGGACTCGCGCCGCAGATCCCGCAGCCATGATGGGTCTCCGTCCTTTAGCAGGGTCTCTAGCTCTCGGAAATCGCTCCGATAGTTTTCGTAGCTCGTTGCCGTCTGTGTCATGGCATTCGTCACTATGCGGTCGCGCCGGTGCTTGCGCTGGGCTCGCGCAGCCATTCGTAGCCCTTCTCTTCGAGCTCCAGGGCCAGCTCTCGACCGCCGGACCGTACGATCTCGCCGTCCAGCAGCACGTGCACGAAGTCCGGCGTGATGTAGTTCAGAATCCGCTGGTAGTGCGTCACCAGGACGATAGCCTTTTCAGGCCCCTTGACCTGGTTCACGCCGTTGGCGACGATTCGCAGGGCGTCGATGTCGAGGCCGGAGTCGGTCTCGTCCAGCAGCGAAAGGGTCGGGTCAAGGAGCGCCATCTGGAGGATCTCGTTGCGCTTCTTCTCGCCGCCCGAGAAGCCTTCGTTCACCGATCGCTTGATGAGGGCAGGGTCTATCTCGACGATCTCGCGCTTCTCCTCCAGCAGCCGGTCGAACTCCCGTAGGCTGAACGCCTTCTCGCCGCGATGCTCACGAATGGCGTCCACCGCGGCCTTGAGGAATTGCCAGGTCCGGACGCCCGCCAGCTCCATCGGATACTGGAATGCGAGAAACAGGCCCTCGCGCGCCCTAATCTCAGGCAGCATGCCCAGCAGGTTCTTTCCTTTGTACAGGGCCTCTCCGCTGGTGACTATGTACTCGGGCCGCCCCACCAGCACGTTGGCGAGTGTGCTCTTGCCGGAGCCGTTGGGTCCCATGATGGCATGTACCTCGCCCTTGTGTACCGTGAGGTTTATGCCTTTCAGAATTTCTGTTCCATCGGCGATGGAAACGTGTAAGTCCTTAACCTCGAGTAGTGGGGTGCTGTTTGAGTTGTTCGTCATTCTTAACCGACTGTTCCCTCCAAGCTTACTCTGAGTAGCTGCGAAGCCTCGGCGGCGAATTCGAAGGGCAGCTCCTTGAAGATCCCCCTGCAAAAACCGTTGATTATCATGTAGTTCGCCTCTTCGAGGCTGATGCCCCTCTGCTGCAGGTAGAACAGCTGATCGTCGTCTACCTTGGACGTCGTGGCCTCGTGGGCCATCTGCGCCGTCGGGTTGCGGACCTCGATGTAGGGGACCGTATGCGCTCCACACTTGTCGCCGAGCAGAAGGGAATCGCACTGCGTGAAGTTCCTTGCGTTGTGGGCGCTGGGCATTATCTTCACCTGGCCGCGATAGGTGTTCTGGGCGCGGCCGGCGGATATGCCCTTGGCGATAATGGTGCTCCTCGTATTCTTGCCCAGGTGAATCATCTTCGTGCCCGTGTCGGCCTGCTGATAGTTGTTCACCAGGGCCACCGAGTAGAACTCGCCGACGGAGTTGTCTCCCTGCAGTATCACGCTGGGATACTTCCAGGTTATGGCGGAACCGGTCTCCACCTGCGTCCAGCTTATCTTGGAGTTGACGCCGGCCGCCTTGCCTCGCTTGGTGACGAAGTTGAAGACGCCGCCGTTGCCGTCCTTGTCTCCCGGATACCAGTTCTGAAGGGTCGAGTACTTGATCTCCGCGTTGTCCATCGCTATCAGCTCGACCACCGCGGCGTGCAGCTGATGGGTCTTCCTCATCGGCGCCGTGCAGCCTTCGAGATAGCTGACGTAGCTGCCCTCGTCGGCGATTATGAGCGTCCTCTCGAACTGGCCGGTGTTGAGCTCGTTGATCCTGAAATACGTCATCAGCTCTATCGGACAGCGCACGCCCTTGGGAATGTACACAAAAGAGCCGTCGCTAAAGACGGCGGAGTTTAGTGTGGCGTAAAAGTTGTCCGTGAACGGGACGACCGAGCCGAGGTACTTGCGAATAAGCTCCGGGTGAGTCTGTACGGCCTCGCTGACCGAGCAGAAGATGACGCCCGCTTCCTCCAGCATCGTCTTGTACGTGGTGGCCACGGAGGCGCTGTCCAGTATTGCGTCGACGGCCACACCCGAAAGCTTCTTCTGCTCTTCCAGGGGAATCCCCAGCTTGCTGAAGGCCTCCAGTATCTCGGGGTCTACCTCGTCGAGGCTCTTCGGTCCGTCCTCCTGAGACTTCGGGGCCGCATAGTAGATCATGTCCTGGAAGTCTATGGGCGGATATTTCACATTGGCCCAGCCCGGTGCCTCATTCCCCAGGGTGAGCCAGTGCTTGTATGCCCTGAGACGCCAGTCCAGCAACCACTCCGGCTCGCGCTTCTTACGGGAGATCAACCGGACTATATCCTCGTTCAGTCCCTTCGGGGCTACGTCCGACTCGATGTCGAAGTCCATGCCCCACTTGTAGCCCTCGTCTTCTAGTACCGTCTTACGAGAGATGACTTTCTGGTCGGCCATAGGCGACGCAACTCCTTAATCAAAAATCGCTATGTTGATTAAATTGGTCAACATTCTTGTACCAAATATAACATTCTTGAGTAAATTGGTCAACAATTAAATACCCTATCAGAAGGGCTAAGAAACTTCGCGACCTCATCAACGGAGCTAGGTGAACATCGAGCGCAGGAACGCCTTAGCCTCGCCGGCCCGGACGTCGGTTGCGACCATTACGTTGCCCATGCCGTAGCCGGCCGAAGTCTTGCCCCTGCGAGATGAATCGTCGGTCTCCACGCTTACGTTGGCCCGGGCGAAGGTAAACAGCTCTGGCCGAATCGCCGCGGCGACCGCCAGGGGATCGCAGAGGCTGTAGGCCTCGTCCCGCCCTCGCATTTTCAGCCAACCCTTAAGTATTCTCGACACGAGCCTTTCACCCTGCGAGTCGCCTCGGAACCAGTCTTCGTCCGCCCGAGTGACCCCGGCCTTTCGACATACGTCCAGCCCGATGAGCCTTATGGAAGCACCGGAGCCGAAAACGGTTCGCGCGGCTTCGGGGTCGTCGAAGATGTTGAACTCCGCGTGGGGAGTGACGTTTCCGGGCACGTCGACAGCCCCTCCCATCACGACGATCTCATTAAGCCATTCGACGATCAGCGGCTCCCTCTTGAGCGCCTTCGCGACGTTGGTCAGCGGCCCCAGGGCAATCAAGGTAAGGTCGCCGCGATTGGCACGGGCGGCTTCGATGATAAAGTCCACGCCAGACCCAGTCTGCGCCTTTGTCTTGGGCAGCGGAAGTCGGACCGTGAGCCCGCCGGGACCGTGAAACCCATATGCATATTCGAATCGGCCCTTGAAGGGTCTGGATGAGCCTGGATACACGGGGACTTCCGGCCTGCCCATGAATTCCAGTATTCGCAGGGCGTTGCGTGTGGTTTGGGAGAGGCGGGCGTTGCCTCCGACCGTCGTCAGTCCGAGTATATCCAGCCGCGGCGAGTTCAGTGCGACCACGAGCGCGATCGCATCGTCGGTGCCCGGGTCTGTGTCTATGACTACCTTCAAATCCCGTGTGCCTCGCTAGCTTCTACCGACGGGCCGTTGGCGAAGGACATCAGGGCCTGGCGGGAGCTGTACCTGAAATTGACGCCCAGGTCCCGCCGTATCTTCTCTGTGCTGACGGTCCAGCGATACCTGATGAAGTTCAGGCCGCTGGCCGGCGACTCGCTCTGCAGCCGCACGGCCCAGGAAAGGTCGGTCAACCCATGGAGCAGTGGGGCGGGCAAATAGACGATCTTTTTCCCAAGGGCCTCTGCCATCTCGCTCCAGAGGATGCTGTCTCCGCCCGCCACGTTGTAGACCCCCGGAATCCGCTCGAGCAGGCAGCGGGACAGCACCTCCGTCATGTCGTCTTCGTGGAGAAGCTGCATGGGCGGGTCATAACCCCTTATGCCAACGAGGAGGGAGCGAGAAAACGCCCTCGAAATGAAGTTATCGGTCCGAGGCCCCATCACTGGACAGGAGCGCACGACACCGACGGTCGGGCTCTTCCTTCGCTTGACGAAGTCCCTGAGCAGAAGCTCGACGGCCACCTTCGTCTCGCCGTATTGAAAGCCCGCGACGGGCCTCATGGGCGAGTCTTCGGTAAGCAGCGGGGGATTGTCGGCATGCGCGCCGTAGACCGTCGTGCTGCTGAAGCAGAGTATGTGCTTTACGCCCGCCTTGATGGACGCGTCCAGTACGTTCGCGGTGCCCCCGATATTCACCTTTCTTACGGCGGCCCTATTCCTACTCGGGTTGAGGACGTAGGCGAGATGGGCCACGGAATTGATCTCGTGGTCGTGCAACAGGCCGTGGATGGGGTCCGTTACATCGTGGCGGAGGAACTCTACCTTGGACGAGTATTCACCGTTGAGGGGCCGAACATCGGTCGCCAGGATGTGCTCTACACTGGGTTCCCGCTCCAGGCGACCGATGAGAGTCCTGCCAACGTAGCCCGATGCGCCCGTCACGAGTATGCGATGCCTGGAGCTACTCACCCGCCACCACGTCGGTGAAATCGAACTTCAGCGTGCCGAGGCCGGGCACCACAAAGCCCATCCCGATCTTCCGCGGGCCGGGCTCCAGGGTCGTGCCGTCGACTCTTACCGTGATCGACTTGTTCATCGTCAGGGTGAACGTGTTCTCCTCAGACACGTCCGCAAACGATGTCTCGGACTCGCCCAGTGTGAAAAACGACCTCTCCGCCGGCATCTCCAGGCCGTCGACCGTTAGAGGCAATAGCCTGTAGGCGTAACCAGACCCCAGACGGTTCATCAGCCGAAACTCGAAGCCTCGTTCATTGTTTCTGAGGCTCTGTTTCACGTAGAGGCGTCTCAGGATGAATGCGGGTACGGTCACCATTCAGGCGTTCTCCCAGTTAATATTTTTCTTCACGAAGCGGTCTGACTTGAGATTCGGGACGGGAAGCGCTATTCGCTCCGACGTCGCATCACGAACATCGCCCGCTCCGCCTCCACGACCTCGTCAGGCAGCGTGTTGGCCTTTCCGGCAAGCGAGGCGTAGAAGTAGATCTGCGACACCCGTTCGACCAGCGCGCATACGTCGAGCGCCTGACGAAGCGTCCTGCCCACTCCGACGGCTCCGTGATTTCTTATGAGCGCCGCATTTCGGTCTTCAAGGGCATCGCAGACCTTGTCCGCAAGCTCCTGAGAGCTGGGAAAGGCGTAGACCGAGACCATTATTGGCCCGCCGATGGATATCATCACCTCATCGATTATGGGCGGTATGTCGGTCCCGGCAACGGCGGCGACGCTGGAGAAGACCGAGTGCGTGTGGATCACGGCCAGGACGTCGGGCCTTCTGTTGTATATCTCCACGTGCAGCAGGGCCTCGGAGGAGGGCATGAGCTCGCCCTCGACGGGCGTCATGTCGAAATCGGTCACGACTATGTCCTCTGCGCTCAGAGAGCCGTACGGCGCTCCCGTGGGCGTGACGGCGAACAGCTCGCGTCCGTCTTCCTCGGGCGCCAGACGGACGCTGACGTTGCCGCTGGTGCCCGTCACGAGGCCCATACTCAGCATCTCCCGTGCCGCTTCCACAACCGACTGTTTTTCCTCTTGCCAGATGCTCATATCGACATGCCCTGGTCTCGTTACATCTCCATCGAATTCATTAGATCAGCCATCTGAAGCCACTGCTCATACCGGTATTCGTACTCGGACGCGTCCGCGAGATCAGGCTCCGTGACTGTTAGCTTTCCAAAGCCACAGGCCGCCGAGTCCCCGAGCGAACCGAGCTCTCCGAGAGCCACCTGGGCGCAGCGATAGGCGCCGAGGGCGCTGACGTCCGGCGTTGCCGACACGCGAATCTCTCTGCCGATTACGTCCGCCAGGATACGGGTAAAGGCCTTCGTCCTGGTCATGCCGCCGCCGACCGCCACCGTTCGAGCGCCCGAGCCGACTACGTCTTCCGCTTGCAAGAGGTTTCCCTTGATCGCATACGCTATGGACTCCAGCGCCGCCCTGGCGATATTGGCGGGCGACGGGTCCTCGTAGGCTATCGGCACGGGAAACAGGACCCCTCCGATCCTCAGCCCAAGCCTTCGCATGTCCATCCTTGGGGGGCCAAAAAACGCCCTGGTCCCCTCTGCGCCGACGGGAGCAGCCCCAGCCAGACGATCCATCATGTCGAAAGCGCTTCCGGCGCACTCGAAAAACGTCTCGGCCGCCCAACGATAGGCATTGCCTAGATCGCCCGCGCTGCTCTCGACGACAGACAGCCCCGGCATCAGGTAGCAGCCGGTCCACGTGCTCATTTCATCATGAAAAATCGGTCCGTCTGTCAGGTATTGGACCGGAGCGCTCCAACCTGCGACGATCCCGGCCTGACCTGCCTCCGAAAGACCCAACCCCAGGAGGCCACACTGCGTATCAGCGCCTGAGACGGCCACAGGGGTCCCGGCTTCGAGTCCGGTCGTCCCGGCCGCTTTCGCCGAAATGCGCCCGACCATTGTACCAGCATCCACAAGCGTCGGAAGCCCCGGATTCAGCCCCAGATCGGCCATCAAGCCGGTGCACCACTGACGGTCGCTCACGTCCAGCAGTCCGGCCTCGTTTGCGAGTGTTGGCTCGCTGAAGGCCTGCCCCGTGAGCCTCCAGATTATCCAGTCCGCCAACGTGAGCACTAGCCTTAGCTTCTTAAACCTGCTCGGGTCCTGGGCTTCGAGGTATCTCAGCTTTGCCGGGGCGAAAAGAAATGACGGTAAATGGCCGGTAGTCCGATAGACTCGCTCGCCCATTTCGCTGTCGATGGCCCCGCCTTCGAAAACGGCGCGCATGTCGCTATTGGGGCCCGCGTACAGCTCCTCATCACCATCGCCGATGAAGACGACGGCCTGGCGCTGGCTGGTGGCGGTCACCACCGCGACCTGCTGCCCGTCTATCGCGGGCTCTGCGAGGCAGCGTTTAATTACGTCCGCCACCGTGCTCCACAGTGTCGATAGCTCGAACTCACGGGCCATCATCTGGTCGTCCCTCTGCTCGACGAGAACCCATGGAGCGGAGCAAGTCGCCACGATATCGCCCGACTGGTCAAAGGCGTGGCACCTGGCACGAGTGGTCCCAGCGTCCACGACCAGGGTGATCTGGTCAGCCATTGGCCTGCCATGCGGCGGGATTGACAAGATTCAGCGGCCGGCATCCTCGTTGGAACCGAAGAATGTCCTCGGCCATCATGAGCGAGTGCCTCTCGATCGTCTCGTGGGTTGCGCCCCCTATATGCGGTGTCAGCACGACGTTGTCCAGCTTCAGCAGGGGATCGCCCGGAGAAACGGGATGAGTCTCGAATACGTCGAAGGCGGCTCCGGCGATCCTTCCGGCTTGTAGTGTGTCCAAGAGGGCTTCACGGTCGAAGACCGACATATCGGTCGCGCTAATCAGGTAAGACGCGGGCTTCATCAAGGCCAACATTTCCCCGTCGATGAGCCCGGCGGTGCCGTCCGTCAACGGAACGCTCACGACGACAAAATCGGACGACGTCAACAGGGCCTCCAGCTCGACCATCTCCACACCGGCGGCCTCACCCTCCAAGTACGGGTCGTGTGCGACAACCCGCATGCCAAGAGCCAGGCCGATGGCTCCCACGGCCTTTCCTATGACGCCCAACCCGATTATGCCCAGGGCGCTTCCAGAGAGCTCCCGCCCCCTGAGCGAGACGTACGGGTCCGTTGGATTCCGCCAGCGCCCATCGCGTACATAGAGGTCCGCCTCTGGAATTCTGCGGGCCAGGGCCAGCATGAGCGCCAAGGTGTGCTCCGCGACGGCGTTGGCGTTCCTGCCCGGCGTGTTTACGACGAGCACGCCGCGCTCAGTCGCGGCATCGACATCGATCTGGTTCGTCGCGCCTCTGCATATGCCGACGAACCTCAGACGTGGGGCGGCGTCAAACATCTCTTCAAATACGAAATCCGACTCCACGACCAGGACACCTGTGTCCTCGCGGTGCAGTCGGGCGGCCAGCTTCTCGGGGTCCCACAATGTCCTGGTGTCGAGCCAGCTTTCGTAGGTCACCTTTAATGAAGACGACAGCTTTTCCAGGGCAAATTCACTGAATGGGGCGAGAATAAGTGCACGCATCGAGAGGGAATCTTTGCTCGCTAGGATAGTCCGGAGCTACCTTTTTGCAAGCGGCATGGGCAGGGAGGGCATCAGGCTTCCGGCCCAGTGCCTCGCCGTAATCATGACCTTCCTGGGGGTGCTGTGCTACAGCTTCCTTTCCCCAGCGGTGGAAGTCCGCACCACCCGCGAGCGGCG
>JADFKI010000185.1 GCA_022565015.1 Chloroflexota bacterium | reverse complement strand
CCGTCCGGTATTTTCTCTAAATATTATCATGGTCGGGGTGCCCGGACTTGAACCGAGGGCCTCCACGTCCCGAACGTGGGACGTTACCGACTGCGCTACACTCCGACGAAAATTACCTCACGTGATTATTTTGATAACTTAATGGTGACTTCGGTGTCCCGAACGTGGAGTGCTACCGACTGCGCTACCCCCAGATGTAAATTACGTAAGTTGATTATTTTGATCCCCTGATATTGAATTCAGTGTCCAGAACGTGGTGCGCGACCGACTGCGCTACACCCCAATGAAAGTTGCCTAAGATCACGACTTTGATACCCCTATATTGAATTCAGTGTCCCGAATGAAGCCCCCCACCAACTGGGACACCTCAGAGAAGATAACTGATCTGCCGCACTGATATCGGATCGAATTATCGAGGAAAGCTTGTGTATTTTGCGTAGCGCTATGATAGCCTCAAAGCAACCGAGTGCGTTCACAGGAGACTTTTATATGCGCGATGATTCCGCCCTCACCAAACATCGTAGGAACCCTGAACTACCATCCGACTAATCCTCATCATTCCGAGTGCTGCTCTACTCTCGAATCAGCTCCACATATCAAGTCCAACACGGTCAGAGCATTGAGGCTCAACCGGAAGCGCTGAGGGGATTCGCCAGAGCTCAAGGCTGTACCATTGTCGACGAGATATCGGACCGGGGTAGAACTGGCAGAACGGCGGATAGAGAGGGTTTCAGGGTCCTCATCTCCTCACTGAAACGGCATCGGCCCGACGCAGTATTGGTTACTAGGCTGTCCCGTTTCATGAGAAACGCTCGGCTGACCCTGAACGCCCTACACGAGCTGAGGGAGATGGGCGTTGCCCTCATATGTAAGGATGAGCCGATAGACACTCGTCAGAGGGGCTTGTCCGACCTTTTTCTAGCCATACTGACAGCGATGGCAGAGTGGGAGTCAGATAAGCTCTCAGAGTATGCCAAAGAAACCCGCCGGCGACTGATCGACAAAGGTCGTTTGCCGTCTGGAAGGCCTCCTTACGGATACGTCTACGACGAGGAAGCCGGTGTGCTGGTTATAGACGAGGAGAAGGCCGAAGTCGTCCGGTTGATATTCTCCCTATACACAGATCGTCGGTTGGGGATGCAAACCATAAGAAGAGAGCTTGCGGCTCGAGCCATCCCGTCTCCCGGTGGGAACAAAACCTGGAACAGCAACACAATCGGCAGGCTCATCTCCGACCCTGCTTATACGGGACGCCATCGATTAGGGGTTAAGGCTGGTCCAATCGTCGTGGAGGATGTGTTCGAGAGAGCTCAGAGGCCTCGCAAGTCAAACAAACATCTCCATCCACCCAGGAAAGATCCATGGCCCTTCAGGGTAGATTCAGGTGTTCGGTGTGCGGATCATCTCTTCAATGTGAGTATTCCAAAGGCCACCGGTACTATCGATGTCCGGGCAGGACCGTAACCAGCAAATATTACTTGGAGACGGGCAAAAGGTGTACGGTGACCGGATTTAGGGCCAATAAGGTGGAGGAAGAGCTACTGGCAGTCATCTGCGATGCCATGCTCAGGCCTGACAACTTCGCGGCAGCCCTTGAGAAGAGCATCAATGAGATGCGCACCATAACCGCTGATCTTGAACGTGAAACAGCACCCTTAGAGCAGGCCTTTTCAGATGTGAATGAGGAGTTGAAAAGAATCGAACGTTCCTGGATCAAGGGCAGGCTCCCTGAGGATGAGCTACTAGCAATGGAAAAGGATGCCCAAGGCCGGTTTGAGCGCCTTCAAGCCCAGTTGGATGCCGTCGGCACAGAAGACCTCGATGAGCTTGAGAGAACTCGTGGACTTATTCGAGCTGCCGAAAGGTCGTTGGAGATGGCTGAGTCGGCGCACGGCGGCTGGTGGAGCCATCCAGAGGCACCTCCATTTTGGTTCACCCATGTGTTGATTCCGCCGGGCTTGCCATCAGGCGAGTTTGTGCAAGAGCAACTACCTGCAGGATGCACCTACGACACATTCCCACCAATTGAGCCGGATCACATCGCCAGGACATTGACCGAGGCGCTCAACAGGCTTCAGGCAGAGGTCTGGGCCGGCCCAACGGAACTGCAGCTAAAGGGAACAGTTAATTTATCCTTGCCGTCGACGGATGAAACACGGATCCCAGGGGTTCTGTTGAAATCCTAAGATTCACAGGACTCCCACGCGTTAGATGATACTTCGACAAGCTCTCCACGAACGGTTTGTGGAATCCGCTTGTCCGAGATAAGTTCGGACTCCGATGCGTCGGAGAGGCGGATGATAAATAGATTAGAGAGTCGGACAATATGACAGTTCTTCCCGTTCATGGTGTCCGACTCCTTATAGTGCATATATTCGGACTCCGCTTCTGCGGAGAGCTTGTCGAACCACCCAGAGCCGTCGCAGAGATAGGGCGTCCGCAACGGGCGCCCAATGTGCTTAGTGCCTATCCGAAAACTGCCACGAATGGTTCGAAAAGCTCACCACGAACGGGCAATCTTCCGTTCGTCTTGAGCACTGTCGAAGGACCGTAAAACGTCAAATCAAGGTTTTCGGTTAGGCTTTTAGTGCTTGTACTCCTCGCGCGGCGGGCTGAAAATGTCCAGCGCCATGGACCAGCCGTCCGAACCCGTCAGGCCGTGCTCGACGCCTCCGGGAATCATGTACGCCTCGCCCTGACGTAACGTTCGAGTCTCGCCGCCTATGGTAAAATCGAACTCTCCCTGCAATACCAGGCCGGACTGCTCGTGCGGGTGCGTGTGCATAGGCACGACGGCATTGGGAGCGATCTCGACGATGCTCATCATGACCTTATCGCCCCACATCGTGCGCAACGTCACCCCCGGCGCGAGCTCCCGTCTTTCGATCTTCGACGGGTCCATGAAGTAGTCCATCACAGCACCTCTTCGACAGTAGTTTCGCTTTGCCTATACTGAAGCCCTCTTGTCGGCTAAAGACAAGCAGGACGTAATGAAGTCATTGATGGGCGTCGGCACTCCCACCCGCCTGCCCGCGACCGATACCGCGCCGTTGATCACGGACAGCTCCAGCCGATTGCCCGCGAGCAGGTCCATGTACATGGACGAGACCAGCTCCTCCCTCTCCCTCCGGAAGTGCTTCATGTGGGCCTGCACGACGTCGCCTGGAAGGTCCACGCCGCTGGCCCTGCCCACAACGTAGACCTCCTGCATAACCCGTAAGGCGAGAGCAGAGGTCTCCGGGTTGTCCAGCACCTCGGCAAAGCTCGATCTGGTTATGCAGCACATGCCGCTGAGGGAGCATATGAAGACCAGTTTGCTCCAGAGGTCTCTGTATATATCGTCCGAGACCTGCGCGTCTATACCGGCCTCCTGTAGCGTCTGCCGTATGATCGAGGTCCTTTCGGACGTCGCCCCGCTCTCCTCGCCGAACACGATGCGAGGTTGGCTCCCGTAGTGGGCGACCTTGCCGGGGCTTTTTCGCTCCGCTTCGATGTACGCCGCGCCAAGCAACGTCTTCGCACGCCCGAACCTCTCGGCCAGCTGATCGCCGCTGCCGAGGCCGTTTTGCAGCGTCAGGATCGAGGTAGACGGCCCGATTGCCGGGGCCATCAGCTCCATCGCGGCCTCGTTGTCGTAGCCCTTGACGCAGAACAGAACGAGGTCCGGCAGCCAGCTCCCGTCGGGCTTCTCGATGACCCTGGGGTGCACCGTAAACGGGCCCTCCGTCGCGCTGTCCACGGTGAGTCCCTGCCCTCTGATCGCCTCCGCGTTCGCTCCCCTGGCTACCAGTGCTACCTCCTCGCCGCTTTTGGCCAGCAGGCCTCCGTAGCAGCTTCCTATCGCCCCGGCTCCCATCACAAGTATCTTCATATAGATTTGCCTGCCTCCAGGATGAGTATCTTAGCGTGCCGAGGCCCAACGGGCAACGCGTACGATGACGGCCGCGATTTGACATCGTCTTTGAGCATGGCTAGACTTGGCCTCAGCTAAGCAGCGTCGTAGACTGAGTTGTTGCCTGTGACAAGGCCTGAGGAGGGGACCATTGAAGTTCGGACTACTTTACGAGATGCAGCGCCCCCACGAAGACTACGTGATAGACCACACCGCGCTCATCGAGGAGACCCTCGAGCAGTGCATCAAGGCCGATGAGGTCGGCTTCGATTACCTCTGGTTCGTGGAGCACCACTTCCTGACCTCGTTTTCCGGCTCGTCCGCTCCGGAGGTGATCGTTTCGGCCCTGGCCCGTCTTACGAGCCGAATACGCCTGGGGTTCGGCGTCGTCGTGCTGCCCCACCACCATCCGGTGCAGGTAGCGGAGCGCATCGCAATGGTGGACCATCTTTCAGGCGGGCGCGTCGAGTTCGGCATCGGCAGGAGCAGCCCCTACGAGCAGCTGGGCCTCGGCGTGGACCCCAGGGACACCCGGGAGATCATGGAGGAAGCCCTTCAGATTGTGCCAAAGATATGGCAGTCGGGAAGGCAGTTCTCATGGGAGGGGAAGCATTTCAGCATCCCCGAGCGTGAGATATTGCCCAAGCCCAAGCAAGACCCCCATCCGCCGATATGGATGGCGTGCACCCAGCCGGCCAGCTATGAGATCGCCGCCGGCCACGGCGTGGGCGTTCTCTCCTTCGGCTCCGGGGCGCCTGCCGGCATGAAGAAGCACGTTGACGCCTACCGCGAGAACATCAAGAGCGCGAAACCGGTGGGCGCGTTCGTCAATAATCAGTGGGCCAACTTCACCCTGGGACACTGTGGCGACAACAACGAAGAGGCGCAGAAGGTCGGGGCGAACGCCATCAAGGAGTTCTTCGGCCCCAACCGTCCCTACACCGCGGACCGGAAAGACGTCTACGACCGCCTGCTCGAGGCATGGGGCGGCGTGCCCGACCATCTTCAGGCCAACTTCTCCCGCTTCCAGGGCGGCGAGCAGGACCTGGGCGGCGGCGGCGCGCCCCGTGCGATGCTGGGCGAGCTGCCTCCGGAGCTTCTTTGCGAACGAGGCGTGATCGTCGCGGGCGACCCCGACGGCTGCATCGAGTGCGTGAAGCGCCACGAAGAGATCGGCGTCGACCAGACGCTGCTCATCATGCAGAGCGACCAGATCCCTCACGACAAGGTCATGCACTCCATCGAGCTCTTCGGCAAAGAGGTGATTCCGGCCTTCAAGTAGGCCTCTCCCTCTATTCCTTGAGCTCGATGAGCACGTTCTTGTAGCGGGTGCTGCGGTTGTTAACGACCCTGTGGACCTTGTGCTCGCCGTGGTAGGTGTACTTGCCCGGACTCGACGGGCTGTCGCTCTCGGTGCCGTCGTCGTACTCGACCTTCAGCCCCTCGCCCTCTACGACAACCGTAACGTAGTCACGGCCGTGCATGTGCCACGCGCTGGATTCTCCGGGCTCCACGATCAGGTTCCAGATCTTGACCTTGTCGTTCTCGAACAGCACGACGCTGGCGATGTCACCCAGCGGCTCGTCTCCCCTTGGCATGCCTTTCACCTCCATAAATATGATCGAGTTTAGAGTTTTCCCGGGTTAGCGATGGGCAACCCGCTTTTCAGACGGCCTCTGCCAAGAAGACCGGAATGACGCGATCGGTCTTGTCCTGGTATTCTTGATAAGGAGGGTATGCCTTAACGGCGATATCCCACAGTCGTTGCCTCTCGGCTGAATCGGCCACCTCACGGACCCTCATCGAGCGGACTACCGCCTCGTCGCGAATTTCGACGTTAGGCTCGGCCTTCAAATTGTGATACCAGCGCGGATGATCTGGTGCTCCACCCTGAGACGCCACGAGGATGTAGTTATTTCCATCCACGACTCTCATTAGGGGAGTCTTACGGATGGCGCCTGTCTTCCACCCCTTATTGGTCACAATAATGACCGGCAGGCCCGTGTCCCTCAAGGTCAAGCCGTCGGTGCCCCCGCTACCCTCATAAAGCTCAACCTGCTCCGCTACCCATTCCCTGGGACTAGGTATGTATTCGCTCATGGCGCCTCCTTCCACCTTCAAAGTTGTGATCGAAATTAACCCTTTAGCGAGGCGAAGGCTTACCACAAGGGAGAGTGTGATACAGGCAGGAATTAGCCGCACATTAACTGGGGCATTAAAGCAGTCTACCATACAGCGCTTTGATTAAGTCGTTTTTCAAACGACGATATAGTACGATACCTAGAAGTATCATGCTTTATACCACTGCATTCTAGTGTGAATGTGAGGTGTAAGCCCCAACAAATGGGCAGATGGTGACTTTCACTTCTCTGATTTAATCAAAAGGGGGCGCTGACGGCCATTAGAACTCTCTTCCAAGTTAGTCACCAGGTTTTTTCTGCGACTTCTAGAGTTTTATCTAGTGTGACTACCTCACCGTATGCAAGAGCGCTCTGCACAATTGTCATGACTTCAAGGCCATCTGGCAGATAAATTCCCGGTTCGACGAGCTCTAAAGGGCTTTTTATCGGGAACGCTACCCTCTGAAGTGGAAGTTCGGCTTTTGCTCCGCAGGCCACAATGGATTTTAGCAACAAAAGGCTCGCCTCGATTGTATAAATACCTTCATCCGGCTTCGAATTCTTGCATCTGTCAAAAATGAACTGGACTCCTATATTCGTGCTTTCGCGTATCGTCTCCCAAGAATAGTCATCAAATATCGTTAGCATGATTTTGAGCGTGGCAAGATAAGAGATTCGTCGGTCTTCTTCCTCTTCCCACCATAGTTCACCGAATTGCCGGAACCATCGTATAACCATCGCAACGGAGTAGACCTCCAGAACCCCTTTCGATTTCAGTGCATAGTCCTCCCAACCTCCCTGCTTCAGTGATTTGTCCTTCCAGCCTTTACGCCACGCATTCCACAATGTCGGACTGGTTTGGAGCAAAAAAAGGCTGGTAGCTAAGCCTCCCTCAATGCAGGAGCCCAGGACGACATTGTCCCAAGAATTCTTTTTCATGTTCCTAAGGCGGTCGATTGCGTCCCACTTCTCAGATATCAGTGCACCCTTCGCCCTCATCCGCCTGAATTTGTCGATTAACCACACGGCAGACCTCACTCCCCTTCGACATAAACCATGTCCGTCATCAGAATTTCTCCGAGGAATTCAAAGTGCTGTGTTCGCGCCTGCGCATGTCCAAGATAATCGCTTGCTATTGATTCCTTTGGCGTGTTCCTATTCAGGCAAGCTTCAGAGGCGGCGGGCAATCTCTGGGACAGCCCTGAGCATAGCGGGAGGGTCAGGCAAAGGTCGGTGGGCAGACTCGAAGTCCTGGATTAAGCCTTCACACTGCTGATATAAGTCCTCCAATGTAGCCCACGGCAATCGTGCAGAGATGTCCAGGCCTGCAGGAATTGCTGCGGAGGCGGCACGCTCGTAGTCCGCTTTCTGGTTCTCAAAGACTTCTTGTAACTCGGTGTCATGAATTAACCCCCAGAGAATGGCCATCGCTGAAGTCCATCCCCAGGTGGCTTGTACGTCGTTATCCCCTAATTGTTGCCATTTGACTTCTGAGGCATAAAAAATGACCTCGACTGGCCTGGAAATAGCAACCCAAGGAAAAGTGTCGGGAAGTTTATCGATGCTCTCCTGTAGACCTCGCTGCAGGCCTTCCAGAAGCTTAGTTACGGAGTCCTCAGTCCAGGGGTTTCCCTCAAATGGGTATCCCTCAAATGTGTCTGTAAAGACTTTAAGGGCGAGCTCTGGTCTTCCGGCCCCCAATGAAACACAAATATGCATAGCGGAGTTAAATGCAGCGTTAACTACACGAGCATCCACATAGAGTGTCTTGCGGAAGAAGCCCTTGGTCCTAGGCCAACCCATTCGCTGCAAGTGTTCAGAAACAAACCATTGGACAAATCTACTCATGGTGTCCCAACCCATTGGCCACTC
>JADFKI010000184.1 GCA_022565015.1 Chloroflexota bacterium | reverse complement strand
AATGAGAGCCGTGCTCGGGCCGGCCCTAGTCGCGGCCCTCGCCGGCGTTCTAGCAGCGTGCGGACTGGACGTTGTCGACTGTAGCCGTAAGGCGCCCCGGGAGGTGGTGGTCTCGGCTGAAGGCGCGAGCGTAGTGCGCGTCGTCGCCGGAGCGGGCTCGCTGCGGATAGAGGGGGAGCAGGATACCGATCAGATCGTTGCCACCGGCACCGCCTGCGCCTCGAGAGCAGGCGACCTCGAAAGGGTCGAGCTTGTCGCCGAGAGATGGGACGGCGAAATCCTCGTCGAGTCCAGGATACCGGTCAACAACGCCTCCCTCGACATCCTGATCCGTCTGCCAAGATCCTTTAACGTCATCGTAGACGACTCCAGCGGCCTCATCGAGGTCGAGAACGTCGCCTCCGTACGGATCGACGACGGCTCCGGCAGCATAAGCGTCAAGAGAGTCGCCGGACCCGTCACGATCGACGACGAGTCGGGAGACATTACAGTGTCGGTGGTTTTCGGATCGGTCTTCGTCAAGGACGGCTCGGGCAGGATCACCGTGAGCGACGTCGCAGGCGATGTGATCGTCGAGGACGGCTCCGACGACATCATGGTCTTCGACGTGGAGGGCAACTTCATCGTCCGCCGGGACGGCTCGGGCGACATCAGCGCCTCCGACATCTTCGGCGACTTCATCGTCGAGAGAGACGGTAGCGGCTCGGTAACTGCCGAAAACATCGGCGGGCGCTTCTCCGCCCCGTAGTACGTCCCCGGATCACTCCAGGGTTCACCATGCTCTCATGAAAGCCTTCGATGGGGTGCTCATCGCGGGGGCCGGCGTCGTCGGACTCACCACCGCGCTCTCCCTCGCCCGTAGGGGAGTGCCCGTCCTGGTGCTCGAGGCGGAGTCCGAGCTCGTCAGGGAGTACCGGGGCTCGACCTTTCACCCGCCGACGCTGGAGATGCTCGACGAGCTTGGCGTCGCTGAAGAGCTCATCCGGCGGGCGGTCGTCGTCGACAGGGTCCAGTACCGGGACCGCCGGGAGGGCCTGATAGCCGAGCTCGATATGGGGCTCCTCAAAGAGGATACGCTCTACCCGTTCCGCCTCCAGATAGATCAGTACGCGCTCGCCGTCATGCTGCTCGACCGCCTGAAGCGGCTGCCCGTCGCCGAGGTCAGGTTTCACAAGAGGGTAGCCGCCGTGGCGGCGAGTCCCGATCATGCCACCCTGACGGTGGAGACCTCAGAGGGCATCGAAACGTTCACAGGTCGATACGTCGTCGGGGCCGACGGGGGAGGCAGCGCCGTGCGTCAATCGTTGGGCGTCGAGTTCGAGGGTATGACCTACCCCGAGCGGTACCTCACCATGTTTACGACCTTCGACTTCTCCGCGCACATCCCGGATCTGGGCCCGGTAAGCTACGTCTCGGATCCTGGAGAGTGGTTCCTGATGCTCCGCTCCCCCGACATCTGGCGTGTCCTGTTCCCAACGCGTCCCGAGGAGCGCGACCAGGACATCCTGGCCGATGCGTCGATCCAGGCCCGGCTTCGCGGGATCGTGGATGCGCCCGGCCCTTTCGACATCGTCCACAGCCGCCTGTACAACGTACATCAGCGGGTGGCCGGGACCTACAGGAGGGGCGCCGTCCTCCTCGCCGGGGACGCCGCTCACCTGAACAACCC
Organism: Chloroflexota bacterium; assembly: GCA_022565015.1. Lineage (GTDB taxonomy): Bacteria > Chloroflexota > Dehalococcoidia > Lucifugimonadales > JADFKI01 > JADFKI01. Next base: position 6,264 of record JADFKI010000184.1, on the reverse strand, counting down.
CGTCGGCGGCATGGGACTCAACGGAGGCATCCACGACGCCGTGAATCTCGCGGAAAAGCTGTCGAGAGTGTGGCACGGCGAGGCGGGCCCCGACCTGCTCGACCTGTATGCGACGGAGCGCAGACGGATCGCGCTTGAGCACGTCCAGGCGCAGGCACACCGAAACGTCCTCGACCTGTCGGAGCCGGACCCGGACAAGCGGAGGCAGGTGCACGACGAGCTTCGCAGGATCGCGCGCGATCCCGAGCTTGCTCGGCAGCTCCTGCTGCGGACCTCGATGATCGCCGGGCTCCGCGGTTCGGCCGCCTCAGAGTCTGTGAGTGTTTGAGGTTTTGTTGTTGGTAGCTCCTTGAGTCCGCCTGAGAGTTTGTGAAGAAATCGCCATCTTGATGGATATGCCGGGTACAATGTAGCGGAAATACGCATACGAGGTGTCCTATGGATGACGAGAAGCCCCGTGTCCAGCCTGTCGAGTGGCAACAACCCGTGTCGGAAGGCACGATTGGCGCCCTCCGACGCATCGGAGTCCGATACTAATATCGGACAGGAAGTAAGAATAGTCCGCCCTGTGCGCAACCAGGTCGAGTTTGTGATGGAAGAACTGGACGCGTTGGTGCCGGAAGATCACGTTGTCCGAGCGATTTGGGCGTTCCTTGAGCGGTTGGACCTGTCGGACTTGTATGCTGCGATCCGGGCGACGCCGGGTCGTCCCGGTCGACCGGCCAGCGACCCTATGGTGTTGCTGGCACTTTGGGTGTACGCGACGGCAGAAGGTGTAGGCAGCGCACGAGGGCTGACGCGCCTTTGCAAAGAGCATGATGGCTTCCGTTGGCTGCGTGGGGGTGTGCCGGTAGACTACTCCGCCTGAGGCGGATCGGACTTCAGACGTGACCATGAGAAGGCTCTAGATGATCTTCTGACTCAGATAATAGCCGTACTGATGGATGCGGGGCTGGTGAAGCTGAAGGAGGTGGCTCAGGACGGTATGCGGGTGCGTGCTAGCGCCGGTTCGGGGTCCTTTCGGCGCAAAGAGCGGCTGGAGCAGTTGCTACAAGAGGCGCAGGCACAGGTTAAACGACTGGCACAAGAGCGAGAGCACCCTGACACTGGAGTGAGCAAGCGGGAGAGAGCGGCGCGAGAACGGGCTGCCCGGGAACGAAAAGAGCGGGTGGAGCACCCCGACGAGTCGGGGAACTTCCCGCAGTGCAAGCAGCCAAGGAACGACAGGCTAAGCGGGCAGGCAAGGCGCGGCGAACCAAATTGAACGAGGCCAGAGTCTCCACGACAGACCCACAAGCACGAGTGATGAAGATGCCAGATAGAGGCTTTCGGCCAGCTCACAACGTACAGTTGGCCACCGACGTAGAAAGTCAGGTGATCGTAGGGGTAGATGTCATCAATCGGGGCACTGATCAAGGGGAGGCGCTGGCGATGGAAGAGCAAGTCGCCCGACGCACGGGTTGCCACCCCGGAGCCTATCTGATTGATGGAGGGTACGTGGACCTTGAGGATATACAGATTTTGGAGCGGCGGGAGATAAAGGTATATGCACCTCCCAAGGAGAGCCACAAGACAGTGACCTGGAAGCCGGGTACCAGGCCTGAGTTGGTGGCGTGGCGAGAGCGTATGGAGACCGATGAGGGCAAGACCATCTACAGGCATAGAGCCTCCACTGCCGAATGCGTCAATGCTCTGGCTAGGGCCAAGTATGGGGTACAGCAGTTCAGGGTCAGAGGTCTGTTGAAGGTGACCTCTGTGGCATTGCTGGTGGCCATCACCCATAATCTGCTGCGTTGGGCTTCGCTGACAGCCTGATCTTTGCAAGGGTCCGGCGGAGGTTCCAAACAGCGCCAAACGGGCCAAAACCGTTGTGGTGGGACCCGCACTGAGCTGATCTTCGGCTAATCTGAGGATAGAAAACCTTACCAATCAGCACAAACTCAGATACACCCATCCACTCACAAACCCACCGGTCAATAAAAGTTCACAAACTATCTGGCGGACCGCAGGTTCGAATCCTGTCCCCTCCGCCACACAGCACTCCATCCCCTGGCAAGCAGGAGCAAATCTGATACAATTTACGACCTTACATTAGATTTCCAGTCCGTACATATTCGTGAAATCAGGAGACTAGAGATATGAGCCCAAACGGCAGAGTCGCCATCGTTACCGGGGGAGGATCGGGAGTTGGTAGGAATTCCGCCCTGGCTCTCGCAAAGGACGGGTACTCGGTTGCCATAGCGGGGCGTCGCGTTCAGCAGCTGGAGGAGACGAAGGCCGAGGCGGGAGAGGCCGGCTCGAGGATACTGGTAGTGCCCACCGACGTTAGGGACCGCGAGGCAATCAAGGCCCTGTTCGCCAAGACCCAGGAGGCGTTTGGCCGGCTCGACGTTCTGTTCAACAACGCTGGGCTTGGTGCACCGCGAGTTCCCATGGAGGACCTGGACTACGAGGACTGGAAGATGGTCGTGGACATCAACCTCACGGGCTCTTTCCTGTGCACTCAGGAAGCGATCAAGATCATGAAGAGCCAGGACCCCATGGGCGGGCGCATCATCAACAACGGCTCCATATCCGCCCACGCGCCCAGGCCCGACTCCGTGGCCTATACCGCCACCAAGCACGCCATTACCGGACTCACCAAGTCCACATCCTTGGACGGCCGCAAGTACAACATCGCGTGCGGGCAGATTGATATAGGCAACGCCGAAACACCGATGACGGCTAGAATGCACGACGGCGTTCCCCAGGCCAACGGCACGACGATGGTCGAGCCTACTTTCGACATTAACCACCTGGCAAACGCGGTACTCTACATGGCGAACCTGCCGCTGGACACCAACATCTTGTTCATGACGATCATGGCAAACGATATGCCATTCGTCGGGCGGGGATAGCTCGAGCGCTTCCGGCGCTACCGGAGCCGGGACAGTGTTGACGTGGGGTGTCGCGGGCGCCTGAACCCCCAAGGCGGAGATGATTTCTCCCTCGCCGTTCGGATGCTCGTCTTGCCTTAGCCTGACGGCCAGGCCCCGCGACCTTAATCAGTCCTCTTGTCGAGAATGTCATGTCGAATAGAAGTGACAGTGCTGCGGAATCATCTCGCATCAACATAGGAAGAATCGACCACGTTGCGCTGGTAGTACGGGACTTGCAGACTTCCAAGAAGTGGTATGGCGAGATGTTTGGATTCGAGTCGCTGGAGAGCAGCCCAAACAGCCCATACGTCGGCAACGCCGGCGTTAAGCTAGCGCTGCTTCAGATCGCGGAAGGCTCGACGTTCGCGCCCCCGGTCAGCCAGGGAGCGAGGGCGTGCCATTTTGCATTCGGCGCCGACCGCTCGACCTTCGATTCCTATCGAGCACGGCTAGACGACCTGAATATGCGGTACGAGGAGCTGACCCACAGCGACTCCGAGTCCATCTACTTCAGCGACCCGGATGGCTACATGATCGAGGTCACGACGTACGAGACGGGCTGATATCTCCGGCCGTTGAGTCGCGACCGAAGCTATAACCGCCGCCTAACCTCATTTCGGGCGTCCGGTATCCTAAAACGTTATTACTCGATCGTACTCCGCGTGCGCATTGGCCGCGTCCATCGGCGTTCCGAACTGGCTGTTCTTGCCTTCCAAGTCCTTTTCGGTGACCCCACGGGCCCTGCCGCAAAGGCCTCAAACGGTTATTCGAATGCCCTTGGAGTTAAGCTCATCGAGGATCTCCGTTAGAGGGGGCACACCAATTCCGTGGACCTGAGCTGCTATATCGTCCTTGATGAGGGGCGCAGCCTCTCCCATGAGGATGATACCCGCCTCATGGCCGGCGTCCAGAGCCCCCTTCGCCATCAGAAACGGAAAGGTGGCCTTGGTGGCGTCGTCCGTGCCGTGCGTGCCTATATACAGAAGCTTGGTCAATTCACTACTCCTAACACTGGATTGCCTCAAGAGGCTATCATAGACGGACGCTAAATCATAAGAGGCCGTGGCCTGAATGAAGGTTCCAGTTGTTTCGGGCATATTCGGAAAGGGATACAGGGAACTTACTTGCTCGCGACACCTCGTCACGATAGCATATCCGTTAAGGTACTCCTCTCGAGGAGGCGCTTCCTGCAAGGCGGAGGTAACGCCCTGCCGGATTGAGACGAACCAATATAGAAATTGCCGTTCCATTGCGAGGGACCGCATAAGGAAAAGAGATGTTCGTTAGACAGATACAGATAGAAAGTCTCGGCAACTCCTCCTACATTATTGGGTCTGAGGACGCCAAGGTATGCGCCATCGTGGACCCCGTTCGAGACATAGATATGTACATCCGGGAGGCGGAAGCCCTCGGAATGCGAATCGCATACTCCCTCGAGACGCATGTCCACAACGACTTCCTTTCCGGGAGCAGGGAGCTTTCGGCACGAGTGGGCTCGACGACATGTGCCGGCGGCGCCGGAGGCCTGGTGTTCGACCACCGTCCGCTGCGAGACGGCGACGTTATCGAGCTTGGTGAGATCAAGATCGAGGTCCTGGCCACTCCGGGTCACACGCCGGAGCACGTCTCTTTTCTGGCCGATGACACCTCTCGTTCCGGCGGGCCGCACGCCCTGTTCAGCGGAGGCGCGTTGCTCGTTGGCGGCGTCGCCCGCTCAGACCTGCTGGGCAAGGACCTGGCGCCGTTTCTTGGCCGATGGTTTCATCAGACGCTCCAGCGGAAGCTGTACGGCCTCGACGATTCTGTCGAGGTGTATCCCACTCACGGCGGCGGCTCGTTTTGCCTGGCGACCCCATCCGGCTCCGGGGCCACGACCAGCACCATTGGTCAGGAGCGCTTGACGAACCCCTTCTTTCAGGCAGCCACAGAGGACGAATTTCTGGACCTCGCGCTTTCAGACCTGCCGCCGATTCCAGCATACTACGGCAAAATGGCCGCTATTAACGTTCGAGGCCCGAGAATCCTCGGCGGACTGCCGAAGCTGTACCCGCTGGCGCCGCGCGAGGTCTGGGTCAGGTCGCGGAGCGATTCAGAGGCAATCGATCTACGGCAGCCCCAAGATTACGCGCTGTCGCACATACCAAGGGCGTATAGCGTGCCCTTCGGCGGTTCGGCCGGCACATGGATAGGCTGGCTGGTTGAGTTCGGCAAGCCCCTTATCCTCGTCTCGGACAGCCCCGACCAGAGAGAGGAGATGGTCCGCCAGCTCATACGCATCGGCTACGATGTGCTTGAGGGCTACCTGGACGGCGGTATGGAGGCATGGAGCGCCACGGGCCTTCCTACGTCGAGCCTGGAAGTTACGACCGCCCAGGAGCTGTATCCCCAACTAGAGGGCGGTAGCGGCCCCGTACCTCTCGACGTGCGCTTCGGCTACGAATGGCGGGCCGGACACATAGCCGGGTCCGTCAACGTGGAGCTCGGCGATCTGCCCCAGAAAGCAGGAGCACTGTCGAAGGACCAGCGGTACGTGACCGTCTGCGCCGCAGGCGTACGCGCCAGTACCGCGGCCAGCGTGCTGGAACGCGAAGGCTTCGGCGATGTCGTGCTGATGCAGGGTGGTACGGCGGCATGGGAGAAGGCCGGATATCCCCTTGAAACAGGAAACGGCTAGAAGTTCCGGCGCATCTTTTTTTTTATCATAGGACAATATTTTGCGAGATAAATTTCCAGGCTATTATCGTCCAAGTGAAGAAGATTTCAACGTCATGTGGAAGGGTTGCACATTCGTATTTGACTCGAATGTGCTTCTTGACCTGTTTCGCGTATCCAACAACACAGCACAATCAATCCTCGAGACACTGGAAAAAATCAAGGACCGCATATGGTTGCCGCATCAAGCGGCAGATGAATATCACCGGAATCTTGCAGGTGTTCTATCTAAACAACAGGGAGAATATCAAGTCACGCTCGACCAAATAAATAGGATACTTGAATCTTTTGCTGGCCAAAAAACGCACCCCTTTATCGACAGTGACCTCATGAGTGAAGTCGAGTCCTTATTTGATAAGGTCCGATCAGAATTGGGGGAGAGAAGGGATTCGCTCGCAAATTCGTTTTTCGATCATCCGCTCAAAGACAAAGTTGCCAACCTGTTCGAGGGCAAAGTTGGCGACCCTTTCGACAGCGAACGGTTGGCAAAAATCTATAAAGATGGCGAGGAGAGGTATCGGAAAGATATTCCTCCCGGCTACGCAGACCGCAAGAAAGAACAAGAGTCAAGGAAGTACGGCGATCTTGTCATTTGGCAACAGATCCTTGACAGGGTGCACAGTATTGACGAAGG
>JADFKI010000183.1 GCA_022565015.1 Chloroflexota bacterium | reverse complement strand
CACATAACCACTAGCAGTGACGGACTCGAAAAGAATATAAAGGGTCACGTTCCTGCCATCTTTCCTATTTGCGGCCTCAGCTACCAATCTTGCTGCTCTTCTCTCCTCCATGTTAATCTGCCTTGGAAAGAAGGCGGGATCCCTTGCGTTAACGTAGTTACTAGCGCGAACAACACTACTCACAGCACTAACATTCTTGAGGGGAAATGCTTTCTCTTCAAAGGAGTACTCTCCCAAGGCCATGTCCCCTCCCAAGCTTATGTGCTTGTAAATGTCGAGAAGGTATTCAGCAGACTTTAATTCGTTCAGTCTTGCATTGTACCTGTCCCTTAGCTCTGGCTTTATCTTCCTGCGTTCAAACTCGTTGGCTCGTTTGTAACTACTGAACCAATTCCCCAGGAGGTTGAAGTACCCTAGGTCTGCGATTTGGTCGAAGTTGGCCCCCAGCATGTCGAGGGCGAGAATCTTGGCGTCAGTGTAGTCCAGGGGAGGCGCCACCTCCAACAGCGGCTTAACAGGGTGAGATGCAAACTGACCCCAGTTCAAACCATACCTAGACTGACTGGTTGAAGCCTGTATAGGCGACCCAATTCGTCGCCATCCGCCGCACTTACTGGATTCGAAGGTGTGATCAGTAGGACTTATAGTGACTGTGATCCGATCTGAGAAACTGGCGCCGTTGACGATGATATTTTCTCCGCTAGGTATAGTATTCGTCACGTTAGGTCCACTAAGCCTTGCCCAATAACAGAAACTCTCTGTTCCGACCCTTTGATACGTGCCGGGAGAAACGTCTATGCCCACGACGTGTATCCCATCACTAAATGATGGCTTAGAATCGCCGCCGCTGCAGGCCACCATCAGAATTGCGATAAAAAGGAACATCGTTGTCATCGAATACATTGTCGTTTCTTCCCTCCTGCTCGCACCATCCGGACCTGTACTACTCAGAGATACGGAAACAATAACCACCAACGCGTCCAAGTGTTAGGCCTCTGATGTAGCAGCCGTGCCATTACCGTCACGCCGGCAATCGCTAGGCCAAAAACTCCGACACGAGCGACGCGAAGTCGTCGCCACGTTCGATGTTAAGCATATGGCCGGAGTTCGTGAACACCTCCAGCCTCGCGCCGGGAATCCGCTCGACAAACGCGTCACCATATGCGGGCGGGATGATCTTGTCACCATCGCCAACGACTACCAGGGTCGGGGCCTTGATGCGGCCGAGCCTCCTCTTGAGCCCTCGGTCCGGTATCGGCCAGAGGAACTTGCCGACGGCGCTCAGCGAGCGTACCCGTGCCAGGGCCTGCTCCCCGCGCTCGTCGTCGTTCGCCGCGTCGGGCATGACCTGTTTCGCGATCGCCGAGTTGCCGTCTGCAAATAGGATCCCTCTTAGCTCGTTTGCCGGTGTGGCGAAGTAATCCACGCCGGGATCGGCGTCGAGCCATAAGCCTGCCGGGGCGGCCAACACGAGCTTGTCCACGCGATGGGGACAGATGGCAGCCATCTCCGCGGCGATCATCGCGCCGAAGAAGTGCCCGACCACGTTCGCCGTTTCGAGACCAAGCGCGTCCATCAAGTCGTACGTGTATAGGGCCAGGTCCAGGACATCGTCGAGCTGCTCTAGACCGTCGCCTTCGCCAAAACCGGGATGAAGGGGCGCGTAGACCGTGTTGCGCTCGGCAAGGCTCTTCAGAAACCCGGGCCAGCCACCGTAGGCGAAGGCTCCGTGGAGGTAAAGCAGCGGCTTGCCCTGCCCTCTCTTTTCCACCTGGGCCTCTATCGGCCCAACCTGGACGTTTAACTTTTCGATCTGCGCGACCATCTTCTCCCCTTAATTTATATGCGTTCGCCTTACCAGATTAGGCCCGAGCTAGTCTCCGGCCGATGCGGCGCCCGCGACCTCGCGGTCCTTCAGCGGCTGGGGCCACCAGCGGTCCTCGTATTCGCTCCACATTCCCTTCAAGTGGGGCATGACCTGCTCCGCGAACATCTCCGTGTTCTTCATGGTCAGGTCCTTGGGCATGCTGCCGATCTGCTGCAGCACCATCATGTGTCCGACGCGCAGGCCCTCGATCGCCTTCTGCATGCCCTTGATGACGGTAGACGGGCTGCCCGCTATGACGTAGCCCTCCTCCACCATATCGTCCCATGTGAGCGCTTGTCTTGCCTTGGTGGCGGCGGCGCCAACCTGCCTGACGGCGCCCGTCTTTATGGTCCTGATCGTCCTGTACCCCGGAGCCTCGGAGAAGCCCTCGTAGACGTGCAGGCACTTCTGATAGAAGTATTCGACGTGTTCGGCGTAAATCTCCTTGGCCTTTTCGTCGGTCTCGGCGACGCAGACCAGCTGCAGGAATCCCGCACGGAAGGGATTGTCGTCCATCCCCAGGCGCTCCATCTCCTTCCAATAGCCGTCCATCACGGTGATGCCGCGCTTGTAGCCGAAGTAGCTGAGGTAGCAGTAGACGTAGTCCATTCGCGCCGTCCACTCCCACGTCTCCACGCTGCCTCCGCCGGGTATCCAGACCGGTGGGTGCGGCTTCTGGAGGGGCCTGGGCCAGATGTTGACATACCTCGACTGGTTAAACTTGCCGTTGAAGGCGAAGGGCTCCGGCTCGGTCCATGCCTTCATTATCATGTCATGGGCCTCGTAGTACTTTTCACGCAGCGTCGCCGGGTTCTCTCCGTAGGCGTAGTTGGTGTCCATGGAGGTACCGACCGGAAAGCCCGCGACGAGCCTGCCGCCGCTAATGCAGTCCAGCATGGCGAACTCCTCGGCCACGCGGATGGGCGGATTGTAGAGTGCCAGGCTGTTGCCCAGGACGACTATCGCGGCGTTGGTCGTGCGACGAGTGAGGGCGGCAGCTGTGATGTTGGGAGACGGCATTATGCCATAGGCGTTGTTGTGGTGCTCATTGACGCAGACGCCGTCGAAGCCCACCTGGTCGGCGTATTCCAGCTCGTCCAGGTACTCGTTGTAGAGCTGATGCGCCTTTTCGGCATCGAAGAGCTCGCTGGGGACGTCTACCCAGACGCTGCGGTACTTCTCCTCGAAGTCCTTGGGTAGAAACCGATAGGGCATCAGGTGGAACCAACAAAACTTCATGTTGCGCCTCCTATGTTTTTGCCGGACGTCGGCGGGGTTAGTCCTCTTCCAGGGTGCTTGTGTCGCCTTCGGGTAGGCCAAGCTCGCGGGCCTTGAGCAGCCTGCGCATGATCTTTCCGCTGCGTGTCTTGGGCAGCGAGTCGATGAACTCGATCTCACGCGGCGCCACCGCCGAGGACAGCTTCTCGCGGCTGAACCTCGTAATGTCCCGACGAAGCTCGTCCGTCGCCTCGTAGCCGTCCTTCAAAGACACGAAGGCCTTGACTATCTCCATGGCTATCGGGTCGGGCTTACCGATGACTCCGGCCTCCGCGACGGCCGGGTGCTCGATGAGAGCGCTCTCGACCTCGAAGGGGCCCACGAGATGCCCCGCCGTATTGATTACGTCGTCGGCCCTGCCGACGAACCAGAAGTAGCCGTCCTTATCGACGCGGGCGTTGTCGCCGGTCATGTACCAGCCCTTCTTGAACTTGGAGTTGTACATCTCCGTGTTATTCCAGTAGGTGTGGTACATGGACGGCCAGCCCGGCCTGACCGCCAGGTTGCCGTCCTCTCCCACGGGCACGGGGTTGAAGTCATCGTCGACGATTCCAAGCTCCACGCCGGGTATCGGCTTGCCCATGGAGCCCGGCCGGACGTCCATGCAGGCGTAGTTCGCGCAGAGAATCGCGCCCGTCTCCGTCTGCCACCAGTTATCGTGGAAGGGCATGCCGAAGACCTCCTGGCCCCAGACGACCGCCTCGGGATTCAGGGGCTCACCGACGCTGGCCAGGAATCGCAGGCTCGACATGTCGTAGCGCCTGGGAATATTCTCACCGGCCTTCATGAGCATGCGGATGGCCGTTGGCGCCGTATACCAGACCGTCACCTTGTAGTCTTGTATCAGCTCGTACCACTTGCTTGCCCTGAAGCCGCCCTCGTATATGAGCTGCGTAACGCCGTTGGTCCATGGGGCCAGCATGCCGTAAGAGGTCCCCGTCACCCAGCCGGGGTCCGCGGTGCACCAGTAGATGTCGTCCTCGTGCAGGTCGAGGGCCCACTTTCCCGTGGCGTACTGCTGCACGACCGCCTGGTGGCGATGGACCGCTCCCTTTGGCTTGCCGGTCGTGCCGGAGGTATAGTGCATGATCGAGTAGTCGTACTGACTGGTCTCGACGATGTCGAAATTTGGCGGCGCCTTCGCCATCTCCTCTTCGTAGCTCAGGTCCGAGGAGAGTATAGGCTCGGGGTCGCGATTGTCCTTGTTGACCACGATAATATGCTGAAGCTCGAAGAGCTCCGGGATGATCTCGGTGATCTTGCGGCGAAGGTCCGGCTGCGTGACCAGCACCTTCGCGCCGCTGTCTTGAAGCCTGTCCTTGACGGGCTCCGGGCCGAACGCCGAGAACAGGGGGCCCGCGATGGCGCCCGCCTTCAAGATGCCGAATATCGTAATGTAGAGTTCGGGAACGCGGTCCATGAATACGAAGACACGGTCGCCCTTTTCGATGCCTATGCTCTTCAGCACGTTGGCAAACCTGTCGGAGAGCTGCTTCATTTGGCCGAAGGTGTACTGCTCCTTTTCACCGTTCTTGCCCTCCCAGATCATCGCCAGCTTGTCACGGTTCCGGCCGTTGGCGTGCCTGTCGATGGCCTCATATGCCATGTTAAGGCCGCCGCCGGGAAGCCAGTCCAGCTCTCCGTACATCTCGTTCCAGTCGAAATTTCCCCTGACCTTATCGTAGTCCAGGTTAGGGGCAACCTTCATCTCCTTGATGTCCGGCTTCTGAATGGTTGGAAAGGACGATGTCGTCATTTTCCACCTCCGTTTTTTCAGTAATCAGCGTAACCAGTGCTGGCATGATATGTGCTGAATAGGACGAGCAAAACTCAGTCAGTCGTCTGAGGCCACGGCGGTCTCGGCGGCCAGTATATTGCCTCGTTGGCTCCTGATGCCTCTGTAATCTTCTCTGCGCCAGCGGTAGGGAAGCTCCTTCAGCACGCCCTTCTCGGTGGCGTTTACGAGCAGGTGCAGCGCGTCCTCGACGACGACCCTCTGTTGGTCCGCGTTGTCAGGCTCGCCCAGCGGCTGTCCGAAGGGGAACCGAACGTACGCCGTCCGCGGCGGTCTCAGGGCGTCGGCGACCTGCTTGTACATCATCGTAATCACCGTCGGGATGCCCGCCGCCTCGATCGCCCTCGCTACCAGTCCTACGGACCGGTTGCAGACCGGTCAAGTGGAGGCCAAAAAGACCGCGTCGACTCCATCCTCTTTGAGAAGCCTCGCCGCCTCCGGGGCCGTTTCAGGTATCAGCTCCTCTGTGGGCTCGGGAATCAGACCCATAAAGGAGTAGTGGGTATCGGCGAGGGAGCCGATAATCCCCTCACGTTCGAGCTCACGAAATCTATCAATGGGGAATATGCAGTTTATATCCTGCGTAGCGGGACCATAATCGTAGCCGGGGTGCCAGATGCGAAAGTCCTCGGTCCTGGCATCGCCTGGAATCTGGCGGTACGTCGCCTCGCCGCGCTCGGTGTACGGCTTCTGGCCTTCCATGTAGACCCCGCCTGTGGTCACCAACGCCACCTTGCATTCGCTCAGCGGCTTGGAAAGGGTGGCCCAGGGTACCTCGCCGGCATCGGGCATCTTCATCGTCTGGTACTGCAAGCCGATGCCAATCTCGTCCCACTTCTCGAGGAAGTCATTCAAGATATCCCAGTCGCCCTCGTAACGGGCGTTGGCCGCCGCCAGAAACAGCCCGTTCAGGAACTCGGCAATCTGCTCATCGGTAGCGAAGCGCGGCAGGTACTTCAGTCGCGAGACGGCGGCCGTATTCGGGTTATTCAATAGCTCTTTTAGCTCCAAAGCACGCCACTCCCATGCCAAAATTGTTGGCCTTCATCAATTGCGCCCTATTATACACAAAACATTCTTTCATCACTGAGCGTTGAGAACACGCTTCGGAACACTGCGCGACGGTCGAAACGCAGGCAAACTCTTTGTGATTGTCCATTCTTGACCACCCATTCGGCCAAACCTATAATGGCGCAAAGTCAGGAAAGGTTTTTTTGCAAGCCACAGGGCGACTATGGCGTAGATTTTAGGGGGCCGTGAATTGGATGAATAGCGTTCGTTTTCTTTCGGGGTCCTACGCGTCTTCTATGGAGGGCATTTAAGCGAAAAGGAGATATATTATGGCTGCGCATGAGTTCGACGCAGTACGCTACAAGTCAGATCAGCGACAAAGTTGGGACTCCGTTGCGGCGGGCTGGAGCAGGTGGTGGGCGACGATAGAGAAGGGGGCACAAGACGTCAGCGACCGTCTGGTGGAGTTGGCCGACATCCAGCCGGGACAAAAAGTGCGCCGCTTGTAGGGTGAGGTTCGGCTTGAAAGAGCCGTTCTAGCGCCTTTGTAGGTGATTCAGAGTGCATCATGGTCCGTAGTGAGCACCTCAAGGTCTTAACACAGCCTTGGTTCTATGAGAAGTACGAAGGTAACCTTGGAGATCGCACTACCAACATGGACCGTATCTTTTGTACCAGGTTACAGGTCGAAGCTGATGCGACCATATGGGTAGATACTTCACTGAAGATCAAACATTTACATGTATTCCCTATAGATGAATCATTCCAGGAAAGGTTCGCTGATGGTACAGCACCACACTGGAGTAAGAGGATGATGTATGAAACAACTGATAATAGGCCTAGGTGACGTAGGCCAACCACTTCTTAATATTCTCAAGAGGACCTACGGAGAGTTCATTAGAGGGTTTGATATTTCACATCCCGAGTCATATGAAGACCTAGTTCCTTATGATGTTCTTCAGATTTGCTTTCCCTGGTGGGACTCCTTTTTAGATGAAGTCGCAAGGTACAGAGAAATAACCAAAACCTCCCTTATTGTCATTCATTCTACTGTTCCCATAGGAACCACAGAATCCATCCACGATGCCGTTCATAGTCCAGTTCTGGGTTCTCATGAGCATATGGAGAAGGACATGCAGTTGTACTGCAAGTGGGTAGGTGGACCCAGGGCAATCGAAGCTGCGAACATCTTCAATCTCGCTGGAATGAGAGCCCGATCCGTGGAGTCATCACGGCAGACAGAACTCATGAAACTGATGTGCCTTGCTAAGTATGGTATAAACTTGGCTTTTAGTATATTTCAAAAGGAAATGTGTCAAAATGAGGGATTCGACCCTCAGGACTTCACAATGTGGGACTTCGATTATAATCTTGGCGTAGCCCATAACCTCAGAAGACCAGTGATTATTCCATCTAGTGATTACATAGAGGGTCACTGTGTCATCCCCGGAGTGAAGCTCCTTCATGAGAACTTTCCACATAACCTACTCAAAGGAGTCCTCGATTATGAGATCCCCATTGAAGCTAAAACTGGACTTTCCAAAGGTAAATTTCAAGTGCCCGGAGCTGACTAATGTATGGGGAGATCCGGTGATCGGTGAGCATACAGAGGTTGGAGCTTTCGTAGAGATAGGTAGAGATGTAGTCATAGGAAAAGGATGTCTACTCCAAGCATACGTCTTTCTGTGCCCTGGTGTTGTTCTAGGCAACAACGTGTTCATAGGACCAGGTACCATCTTCTGCAACGACAAGTACCCCCCCTCGGACAACCTAGAGGGCGTTATCGTGGAGGACGATGTAGTCATTGGAGCAGGCTGTATCATACTTCCAGGCATCCATATATCTTCTGGGGTGAGAATTGGAGCTGGCGTCCTAGTGAGATGCAACGTTAATCCTTCCACAAAGTGGATCAAATCAACCCAAAATGAAGAACCCAACTGGCCTTGAATTACCCTCTCTAATGTGCTAAGGTCATGATCCACTTTACCTCTAAG
>JADFKI010000182.1 GCA_022565015.1 Chloroflexota bacterium | reverse complement strand
TCGTGGTACCCACGGGATTGACGGCCACGGTTGGGAGCTGTCCGTGGCCCTCTATTATACCCCTAATTCGCTCATGATGCCCTTGACATAGTCGAAGCTGATCTTGTCCTTGTAGAGCTGATCGCCGGTATTCGCGCCCTCGATGGCGAAGTAGCCGTCGTAGCCCGCCTCCGCCATGGCCGAGATCGCGAAACTGTAGTCTATGTCGCCGTCGGGCAGGGGCACGCGGACGTAGTACGAATGGTCGATTTCCGGCACGTAAACGCGGTAAAGGCTCTTGCAGTGCCAGTACTTGGACTTGGAGGCCAGGGCCGTGATGCACTCCTCGCTGGTCTCTTCGGGCACGTCGTAGTTCCAGTAGACGTTGCCCAGGTCCGGATTGGCGAACACATACGGGCTGTCGGTAAGCTCCAGCAGGTGAAGCGTCGACCAGGAGTTGTCGGCTATGGAGTGCTGATGGACCTCGATGGTGATATTAACCCCCGATGAGCCGGCAACCTCGCCGATCTCTCGAAGCACTCTGGCCGTGTTGACGTAGTCTTCCTGAGTCGCCATCTGACTGGAGCCGTGGGCCTCGGGCGCGCCCGTGGGCCCCGTATTAAGCTGAGGGTTCCTGGGAGGAGTGCCAAGCGCCGTGTTCACCACCTCGGCGCCAATCCAGGAGGCCACCTCGACCGCCTTCTCCAACCTCTTCCGGTTCTGATCGGCGACGTTCTGCTGACACAGGCCGCCGCCCGCCCGGATAGCGACGCAAGGCACGCCGCTGCTCTCCAATTCCTTGGCGAGCTCCATGGCCTGGCTCTGGCTCGCATCCGCGCCGCCAAGGCTCTCCAGGCCAAGCTCGATGCCGTCGAAGCCGATTTCTTGGACCCGCCGGAGATATTTGGCCCTGGTCTTGCCCGTGGGGACCTGCCAGCCCTCCTTGGCGTCGAAGGGATAAAACGTCCCGCGTCTGAATGCGTAGCACATCTTCATAGTCTCTTCTCCTGATCCTGCTTTCTTGGATTCAAGCCCCTGATAACTGATGCAAGGCTCTGTTGTAAACGAGGCCAACGAATCCGAAGCCCTGTTTGGGCACTTGGGAATCCGGCTTCTGAAAAATTTTGGGTCCCCAGATGTAATAGTCCGAATATTTAACGACAAGTTCGTCGAGCTTTTTCTTGAGTCGTTCTCGAGAGTCCTCTTGCTTCGAAAAATGGACAGCAAATAAGCCGTTGGCTTTATTCTTTTCGCACTTTTCGCCCAAATCCCGTAGCTTTTCCATGTCTTCCCACAGCCCACTGTAAGACCAACCTTGACCCGTACGTTTTAACTCAAAGAATATAAGGCATTGTTTCTCAGGCAACCATATAGTTAGGTCGGGACGAGGCCGAGTATCATTGCCATAGTAATACCAGTCCAACCTGGAAAAATAACCGGCATTGTTAAGGCAATGCGCTATCGTAGATGCCGTACCCAGTTCCCTTTCATCGTCTAACGCGAAGGAGAAATCGCCCTTCTTAATTGCCTCTTTAGCAATCCTCAGTCTTCTATTTGATTCGATTTTGAGCCCGTAAAGTACAGTTTCGAAAAGTCGTTCTATTCCATTTTCCGGCATTATCGCTAGCCCCGCATTCTCGTCTGATGTGCTCTGTTGATGCAATTCTGACGGTGACGGCGGATGACTGACAGCCTTCACGCCGCGAGGCCGAAGGAGTTTTTTGCTATGTCCACAATGTATCGGCTGATCGTCAGGGACGACGTCGCGCCGGGCGAGGGCGCGCTCAGCACGTGTATGGCGTTTTCGGTCTGAGAGATGGCGAAGTCCTGGAGCAGGTTGCCGTTGCGGTCGATCGACTGCGCCCGGACACCGGCTCCCGGCTCCGCAAGGTCGTCCATCTGTATCTCCGGCATCAGCGTCTGGAGCGACTTCAGGAAGACCGACTTTCGCATCGACCGCCACTGCTCGTCGAAGCCCGTCTTCCAGTACTTCATCGCCATCTTGAGGAAACCTGGGTAAGTGATGGTGGCAAAGGTCTCGCTCATGTTGAAGCTGGTCTTCTTGTACCCCTCGCGGGCGAACGCCAGCACGGCGTTGGGCCCCGCCTCCACGCTTCCGTTGATTCGCTTCGTGAAGTGGACTCCCAGGAAGGGCATTGCCGGGTTCGGGACCGGATAAATCAACCCGTTGACCAGGTTGGCCCTCTCGGGCTTTATCGAAAAATACTCGCCCCGGAAGGGAACGATGCGTAGGCCGGGGTCTACGCCCATCATTCTCGCGACGGAATCGGCATACAGCCCGGCGCAGTTAATGATGTGCTTGGCCGTTATTTCGCCTCGCGGGGTCTCCATGTACAGCCGGTTGTCGCGTCGGACGACGCCGCGCAGCGGCGTTCCCGTCAGCAAGTCGCCGCCGCCCTCGCGAAACTCGGTGGCGTAAGCGTGCGACACCTTCATGAAGTCGATTATTCCGGTGTTGGGAGACCAGATGGCCTTCAGGCCGGCCGCGTGCGGCTCGAGCTCGCGCAGACGCTCCGGTCCAACCATCTCCAGGCCCATTGCCCCGTTTGCGGTGCCTCTCTGGAAGAGGTCGTCCAGCCTCGGGATCTCCTCCTCCGTATTTGCGATGATCACCTTGCCGCACATCTCGTACTCGATGCCACGCTCGTCGCAGAACTCCCGCAGGAGCTGTCCGCCGGTGGAGCAGAAGTTGGCCTTCTGAGTGCCCGGCGCGTAGTAAATGCCGGCGTGCATCACACCGCTGTTGTGCCCGGTCTGATGGGTGGCGATCTCGGAGTCCTTTTCCAGAACCACGACCTTATAGGCGGGGTATTCCTGCGTGAGACGCATCGCCGTAGCCAGGCCTATTATGCCCCCTCCGATGATGCCGATGTCGTAATCCTGGAAGCTCATTTTCTTCCGATCCCCTGTCCTGCTCTTCGGCTACTGGTTTGCGCCTTATTATACTCCTCGATGCGGGATCGGCGCGACCTGCCCTGATCACCCCCGCAAGGCGCGGTGGCTCCCGCTATACAGTTCCCAAACTCAGTCTGCCATGCTAACCTTCCGAGTGCCAAATTGCAGATGTATAGCTGGACGCGCCGCGATGAAATGCGGCCCTAATATTTGAAAAATATCTGAAAGCAGAGGTCAAATTGTCCGAATCGGAGCTGTGCTTTACAACGGCCAGAGAGCTCGTCCGCAAAATAAAGGAAAAGGATGTCTCCGCCGTGGAGGTCATGGAGGCCCATCTGGCCCAGATCGACCGCGTGAACCCGAAGGTCAACGCCATCGTAACGTACCTGCCGGAACGCGGCCTCGAAGGGGCGAAGGCTGCCGACGAAGCCCTGGCCCGTGGCGAAAAAGTCGGACGCCTTCACGGGCTCCCCATCGCCCACAAGGACCTCGTATCGACCAGGGGCATACGGACCACCTTTGGTTCGCCCATATTCAAGGACAACGTGCCCGATATCGATGCGCTGATCGTCGAGAGGCTTAGGGAGGCCGGGGCGATCGTCATCGGCAAGACGAACACGCCCGAGTTTGGCGCGGGCTCGCAGACCTACAACGAGGTCTTCGGCGAGACCGTCAACCCCTACGACCCGACGAAGACGTGCGGAGGAAGCAGCGGCGGCGCGGCGGTGGCCCTGGCATGCGGAATGCTGCCCATCGCGGACGGCAGCGACCTCGGCGGCTCTCTGCGCAACCCGGCCAACTTCTGCAACGTCGTGGGCTTTCGGACGTCGCAGGGCCGGGTGCCCGTATGGCCGAACCAGATGCCGTGGTCGTCGCTGTCGGTCCAAGGGCCCATGGCTCGCACCGTCGAGGACGTGGCATGGATGCTCAGCGCCATCGCCGGTCCTGACCCACGCACGCCCACCGCGCTGCCCGAGCCGGGAGAAATATTCGCGGCACCGCTGGAGCGTGATTTCGCCGGGGCCCGCATCTCCTGGAGCGCGGACTTTGGCGGACTTCCCGTAGACGCGCGAGTCAAGGCAGTGATGGATTCTCAGCGGACCACGTTCGAGGGTCTGGGCTGCATCGTCGAGGAGGGACAGCCGGACTTCACCGGCGCGGACGAGATTTTCAAGACGATGCGCGCGTGGAGCTTCGCGGCGTCCAGGGGACCGCTCTTGGAGAAGCACAGGGACAAGTTGAAGGACACCGTTATCTGGAATACGGAGGCGGGCCTGAAGCTTACCGGAAATGACCTCAGCAGGGCCGAGATCAAGCGGGCCGAGCTCTATCACCGCGTGCGAGAGTTTATGGAGACCTACGAATTCATGGTTTTCCCCGTGAGCCAGGTCCCGCCCTTTCCCATCGAGCAGCGCTACGTCACCGAGATCGACGGCGTCGAGATGGATACCTATATAGACTGGATGAAGTCCTGCTACTACATCACCGTCACGGGCCACCCGACGATATCGGTGCCCTGCGGCTTCACGCCCGAGGGGCTTCCCGTCGGCATACAGATAGTGGGCCGGCATCGCGACGACTTCGGCGTGCTGCAGATGGCGCACGCCTTCGAGCAGGCGACCGGCATCGGGCGGCAAAGGCCCGCGGTTGCGCTTGAAAATTGAGCCCTATTCGCTTATCAAGTTAACGTTGTTTTGTTCCGTGCATCTGGGGTGAGAAATTGACAGAGATACTTTGCCATGTCGACAGCTACCTGAAAATATTCGACGCCAGGGTAATCGACTCCACGCCCAAAGGCGTCGTCCTCGACCGGACCGCCTTCTATCCCGGAGGCGGTGGCCAGCCGTCGGACTCCGGCGTGCTCGAGGTCGCGGACCAGGAATACAGGGTAACGAAGCTGCCTCGCGTCGAAGGCAAGCTGGTCCACGAGATCGACGGCGATACGCCCGAGGTAGGCGTCGAGGTCCGGGGCGTGATCGACTGGGACCGCCGCTATTATCTGATGCGCACCCACACCGCGCTGCATATACTCTGCGGCGTCGTTTGGCGGGACTACGGCGCAAAAGTAACGGGCGGGAACATGCAGCCCGGGTCGGCGCGGATGGACTTCGAGCTGGAGCAGATGTCGGCGGAGTTCGCCAGGGAGGTCGAGGAGGCGGTCAACAATGAGGTGCAGGCGGCGAGGCAGATCGAGATCGACGTACTTCCCAGGGAGAAGGCCTTCGAGATACCAGACCTGATCCGCACAAAGATCAATCTGCTGCCACCGGGAATCACGGAGATCAGGACCGTGGATATCGTTGGGCTCGACCTGCAGGCCGACGGCGGCACGCACGTGCACAACACCAGCGAGGTGGGCCGTATTCGGGTCGTCGGCCACGAGAGCAAGGGCCGCATCAACAAGCGGCTTCGCATCGAGGTAGACAAAGAGCAAAGGTGAAGTGAGAGAGAACCTATCTGAAGACCTCATGTGGACCATTGACCGTCCTTCGGGGGAGCTCTCTGCTGCTGCGGTCCGCAGTAGCGGACTCCGAAGATATTCCTCATAAGAGTCGGAGAGTCCGAAGATATTCTGTTTAAAGGGTCGGACGGGATGAACGGGAATTACCCGTTCTTGTTGTCCGACTCCTTAGTATGTATATCTTCGGACTCCGCTTCTGCGGAGAGCTTGTCGAACCATGTGTGGCTGTCTTTGGGAAGGCTCAAATTCCCATCGACGGTCCGCGTCGTAATCTCAGTCATTCCAACGGGAGTCAATAGATGATTGACCTGACACAGTACCCGGAGCTCATCGTCAAGCAGGAGGTAGAGTTACTGGAGGTCTTCATGGGTTTCGAGACTGCCAACAGGTATAGCATACGCACACCCGACGGAGCGGAGCTGCTGTACGCCTATGAAGAGTCCGGGATGCTCAGCCGCCAGTTCTTGCGCAGCCACCGCCCGCTCACCATTCATTTCGTCGATAACGACGGCAACGAAGTGTTCACCGCTGAGCGGGGCTTTTTCTGGATGTTTTCCCATCTTTACGTGGGCAATGAAGAAGGAAAGTTGATCGGGTCACTGCAGAGGAACTTCAAAGTCTTTGGACGTCGAATATCCATATTGGACCCCGAAGGCACCAAGCGCAGCGAGATTCGAGGCGGCCTGTTTCGACCCCACACCTTCATGGTGTATAGCGAAGGAGACGAGGTAGCCAGGATTACGAAGCGCTGGAGTGGCCTGGGACGCGAGCTGTTCACCGACGCCGACACATTTCAGGTGGGCATGAACCTGGAGAGGGTAGACCAGGAATTCGCCACGATAGTTCTCGCGGCCGCCATATCCATAGACCTCGACTTCTTCGAGAGAGACGGACGCGGCGGCATGTTCTGAGGCAAGCCCGTCGCGTGTTGTAATGTTTCATGAACTTGAATACACTGGTGCCGCAAGCCAAGGGGGTATCAGCGCCTAGATGGTGTGAGCAGCCAAGGAGGAAAATGAATGGCCGAATCCCGATCGTTCAGCTATAAAGGCCTCTTCGCCAGCAACTCGCCGGAGCCGCGCGAGGGAGCAATAGGAAAGCGCGGGAAGTACGATTTCGCAGTCGCGTACCCGGACCCCAAGTCGGTGCCTCTCGATGATATTGTGGATGCCCTGAAGGGGGCGTTGCGCGAGGAGGGCGAGGACCTCGCCATATATGGCAATCAGAACGGCTATCCGCCGCTGCGGGAGTTCATAGCCCAGAAGATGGCGAAGGACCGTGACATACATGTGACACCCGACGACATCATCATCGGAGACGGCTCCGGACAGCCAATCCACATGATCTGCGAGTCCCTGGTGGACCCGGGCGATGTCGTGCTCACCGAGGACTTCGTCTATTCTGGAACGCTTTCCCAGCTCAGGCGCTTCCACGCCGATATCCGAGGCGTGGCCTGCGACCAGGACGGCATGCTGCCGGACGCGCTCGATAGCGCCATACAGAGAGCGCGGGGCGAGGGCAAGGCGGTCAAGTTTATCTACACGATACCGATCTTTCAGAATCCCCAGGGGTGGACGATGACCCTGGAACGCCGCAAGGAGATGGTCCGTCTTTCCCAGAAGCACGGCGTGCCCATCCTCGAAGACGACTGCTACGTCGACCTTCGATACGACGGCGAGCCGGTGGCCTCGATTCATTCGTTGGACGACACGGGAAGCGTCATGTACGTTGGCTCCTTCTCCAAGATCATCGCCCCCGGAATGCGTTTGGGGTACATGACTGCGCCCAAAGAGATCTTGAATATGGCCAGGGCGGTCAAGGGGACGAGCATGGCAAGCCACTTCACGTCGCTGGCCGTGCACAGATACGCGACGGGTAGCCTCGAAGGCCATATCGACGAGATCAACGATATCCAGAGGGCCAAGCGGGACGCCATGGTCGCGGCGCTGGGCGAAAACTTCGGATCGTCGGCGACGTGGAGTCGTCCGCAAGGCGGCCTCTTCGTCTGGCTACAGATGCCGGAAGAGGTCGACCTGCAAGCCATCAGAGACAGGGTGCTCGACAGGGCCGACGTCGGCTATCAGGCGGGCCCACTGTTCGCTCCCGACGGCGTGTCCGGCAAAAACTGCGCGCGCCTCTGCTTCGGGTACAACACCCCGGAGGAGATACACGAGGGCATCGCGAAGCTGGCAAACGCCTTCGAAGAAGAGGGTGTGCTGAGCGGCTGATCGCATATTGCAGGTATGGGCGGGGTGAACGCCGTGCCGCTGGATACTGAGTGGGTCTCTCTAGGAAGGCCGTCGGTAGCTCCGGCGGCCTTCTTGCTTCTTGAACACGGGTAACCGCTGTAATAAGATTCCAGCCTGAGACAGCTCCAGAAAAGGAGGCGTGGCCCATATGCGAATCTGCTCCTTTCTTCCCAGCGCCACGGAGATCGTCTATGCCCTGGGGTTGGGCGACTCCCTTGCCGCCGTGAGCCACGAATGCGATTTTCCCGCCGAGGCTCTGTCCAAGCCCAAGGTGGTCCGCAGCAAGTTCGATCACACCGACATGACGGGTCAAGAGATCGACAACCTGGTCTCGGAGATG
>JADFKI010000181.1 GCA_022565015.1 Chloroflexota bacterium | reverse complement strand
TTCGCTCGACCAGATCTCGCAACACCGTCACGTACTCTTCGGGGGCCTCGGGAGTAACTAGCAGACCATTCCGGCCGTCATGCACAGCCTCCGTAATGCCATCAAGGCGGGACGCCACAACGGGGAGGCCCGCCACGGCCGCCTCCAGAGCGACGAGCCCGAAGCCCTCCATGTCTCCATTCACCCGGACGTTAGGCATGACAAAGATGTCGGCGGCATGATAGGCGAGGGCGAGGATTTCGTCGGAGACACGACCGAGTAATCGCACTCGCTCTGCCACAGCCGCGCGTGTTGCCGCAGCACGAACGACGTCAGCCTGGTCGCCTTCGCCGACGATCATGTACGTCGTTCCCTCTGGCAAGCGAGGTAGAACGTGGGTGACAAACCAAGCCACGCCCTTGCGGCGGATCAAGCGCCCCGCGGTAAGCAGTACTGCCCCGCCGTTCACGCCAGCTTGAGCCTTAAATTCCGCCACCGCACGCTCGTCCGGCACGGGCAGCGGATTCACGCCAAGCGGAATAACAATCGTGGGCGTGCTTGCGCCGCAACGTGCAAGCACTTCCGTCTCTGTTGCCTTGCTGATCGGCATCGTCATATCAAGTCTTGCCACACTGCTGGGCACAGCGAACTGATACGCCCGGTTTGGATAGGTGACATCGAGTCCGCAGACCGAGGCTGCTACAGGGACGCCTGCTGTGATCCTCAGCACGCGTCCAAGCGGCGCTAACAAGGCATCACCCAGCAGTACAACGTCGATCCGCCCACGGCGAGCCAGCCACGTTGTGACGATAAGCACGTAGAGACTGAACAAAGGCAGTGCTATTTTCCCGGACCTGTTGACGAGCAGCCTCAGCTCAACGTGTTTCGACAGCGACTTACTCAGCTGATGCGCGAGCATTTCCATTCCACCGAGTGTCGGCGGAAACGCGCGCGCCACGTAGAGGACGCGTATTCTGTCACTCACGGTTTCTGCAGTATCCAGATGTATGTCGGAAGGGCGAAGTACGCCAACCGCAGGAGAGGCTCTGGGATGCCGTTTGAAGGAAGCTTCCGCAGGAGAGCATCTTCGCTCACGGCGAAGATGTCTGGGTTTCGGATGATCCGGACTGTGTAATCATGAACCTCGAAGCGAGCGACAAGGCGTCGCAGCCCACCGACGGTCAGGTGCTTCTCAAAGTAGCGCTCGCCGCGACCGGAAAGCCTGAGATACCGGTCGGCCAAGAACCTTGGCATCCGCCAGTTCCCTGAGTTCGACCGATAACCCCCTCGATAACCCCCTGCAGTCCCCCTTGCGAAGGGGGACTGCGTTATCCCCCTCCTTTGGAAGGAGGGGTTAGGGGAGGTCCATCATGACGCAGTACTTCAACAGACCGAGCGAGAAAGAGAAGAGGCGCTTGCTCAGGAACAACATGCCCAATGCAGAGACAGTGATCTGGACAAGGCTTAAGGGCAAACAGTTGCTTGGTTACAAATTTCGGCGGCAATACAGTGTGGACAGGTACATCGTCGACTTCTACTGTCCTGAATTGAAGCTGGCCGTGGAAATAGATGGGGATAGTCACTACCAAAAGGGATCGGAGGACAACGATAGGCGTCGGCAAGCCTTCATTGAGTCATTCGGAATACAGTTCTTACGATTCACCAATGAGGACGTATTCAAGAATCTTGAGGGAGTAATTGAGACTGTTCGTAGGACGGCGTTGGAGATGAATAGCCGAGGAAACCCCCTGTAGTCCCCCTTCGTAAGGGGGACGGCCTTTTCCCCCTCCTTGGGAAGGAAGGGTTAGGGGAGGTTGGTTCGACTGTGAGAAGTATGCTTGAAATATGAGATAAGGAATAGAATTTCAGTTGAGCGGCGCAGGGCACGTAAGCATACCGCATTTGGACGGGCAGGGTAGCCGTAATAACGTGGACTAAGTGTTCCTTGACACCGCGTCCGTCGACAGGGGCCCTCGCGCTCTGACCCATATCATACATCAGCCCCATGAACTAATTGGTGCGAGTTGAAAGTATTGACATGATCCAAAAAACTTCAGAGGAAGTACGCAGCCAGATCGTAAACCTCGTGCGCGAGTTTGTTCGGCGCGACGTCGAGCCTGTCGCGCGGCAATACGACGACGAGGACACGTATCCGCAAGCGCTCATCGATAAGATGGCGGAGATGGGCCTCTTCGGCATCACCATCCCCGAAGAGTACGGCGGGATGGGTCTCGACTACACGACCTTCGCGACCATCTTCGAGGAGCTAAGCAAGGGCTGGATGAGCCTGACAGGCCCCATTGGCACCCACCATATCCTGGCCTATATGATCTCCACTTTCGGCACCGAGGAGCAGAAGGAGCGCTTCCTATCCAGGCTGGCGTCGGGCGAGCTTCGCGCCGGGCTGGCGCTGACCGAGGCCAGCGGCGGAAGCGACATACAGAGCATCCAGACCCGCGCCGTGAAGGACGGCGAAGAGTACGTCATCAACGGCAGCAAGATGTTCATATCCAACGGCGAGCACGGCAACGCCTTCGCTGTCCTGACCAAGACGGACAGGGATGCCGACCCGCCCTACAAGGGCATTAGCTGCTTCATCGTGGAGAAGCCGGCGGCAGGCTTCACCGTGGCACAAAAGCTGGACAAGCTGGGCTATCGCGGCATCGACACCACGGAGCTCGTCTTCGAGGACGTTCGCGTGCCAACGGAGAACCTCATCGGCGAAGTAGAGGGCCGGGGATTTCAGCAGGTCATGAGCGGCCTGGAGGGCGGGCGTATAAACGTCGCTGCTCGTGCCGTGGGTGTGGCGACTGCGGCGTTCGAGGCGGCCATCAAGTATGCCCAGACCCGCGAGACCTTTGGCAAGCCCATCGCGCAGCACCAGGCGATTCAGCTAAAGCTCGCGGACATGGCGACGAAGATCGAGGCGGCACGGCTGTTGACCTACGAGGCGGCGCGAAAGAAGGATGAAGGGGAGCGGGTCGACCTCGAGGCCGGCATGGCCAAGCTGTTCGCCAGCGAGATGTGCGGCGAGGTCACGATGGAGGCCATGCGAATTCACGGCGGCTACGGCTACATAAAGGACTATCCCGTAGAGCGCTATTACAGGGACGCGCCCCTCATGATAATCGGCGAGGGCACCAACGAGATCCAGAAGCTGGTCATAGCCCGACGGTTGCTGCAAAAATACCAGATTTAAGCGTGCCGGATGATTCATATAGGTGATCATGCCAGAGATAACATGGAGGCCCGTGGAGTCACCGATGATGAAGTTATCCAGACATTGAGCTACGGGCAGGTCTCGGATGCGAGACCTCCCCGACTTGCCCGCGAAATGGTCTTCACCGAAGGTTATCTCTGGAAAGAACGTTTTCACCCCCATAAACGGGTAAAAGTCATCTACGCATGGGATAAAGGGCACAAGGTCGTTGTAACAGTGATTTCATACTACGGAAGATGGGAGGCTCAGAAGTGAGAATATCGTATGATGCTAGAGTAGATGCGCTGTACATAAAGTTGATCCCAGGCAAGAGTCGGGTTGTTACAACCACCGTGGACTCTGACATAAACCTGGACTTCGATGAGAGAGACCGCCTTGTTGGCATTGAGGTTTTGGAGGCTTCAAAGAGACTCGACTTACCTCACCTGTTTCCTGTTGAGTGGGAGGGGGATTATGGGGGTCAAAAACTTCCATCCACTGCCGAAAAAGACGCTTGGGACAAACTGAGGAGCGAACTTGTCCGACGGAAGCAAGAGGATATACCTGTTGAAACTTTAGTGAAACACTGTAAGAACTGGGTGGAAGACGTAAGTGAAGACTTCGTGATTGTGCGGCGGGATGAGGGGGGCGAGTGCAAGATTACACGAGATGAGTTCGAGAATGGTACCGAGGAGATGCTGGAGACGAAGAGGAAGTGGGCGATTACTCGTGCTCTTCGAGAGCTCGCATCTTCTCTATGATTTGCATCTGAATTTATTTGCCCAAGATGAGGAAAGACCCATGATTCACGACGGACGCGAAAACTTCGGCGGATACCTTGAAGACTTCAAACCGGGCGACATCTACAAGCACTGGCCCGGCAAGACCATTACCGAGATGGACAACCACCTGTTTTCGCTCCTGACCATGAACCCGCAGCCGCTGCACATCGATGAGCATTACATGAAGAGCCACCAGCACGGCAAAATACTCGTAAACGGGACTCTCGTGTTCAGCCTCGTCGTCGGCCTCAGCGTGCGCGACACATCCGGCAAAGCATTTGCTAACCTGGAGTATGAGAAGGTAACGCACGACGCCCCCGTATTTCAGGGCGACACGATATATGCCGAGAGTGAAATCCTGGAAACCCGAGAGTCCAGGACCAAGCCCGACCGGGGCATAGTCTACGCGGAGGTCCGCGGGTTCAACCAGCGGGAGGAGCGCGTCCTGACGCTGCGCCGGCGTTTCCTCGTGCCCAAGAGAGGGGCCAGACAGGCGTGAGAGAGGTCTCGTCCAGCTACACGGTCTCGCTGCACTACGACCGGCGCCTTTACAGGCAGGACATCGCCGGCTCGATTGCGCACGCCGGAATGCTGGCCAAGCAGGGCATCATCGCCGAAGAAGAGGCCGGCGAGATAATCGACGGTCTAGCTGAGATCAAGGCAGAGATAGAGGAAGAAAAGTTCCAGTGGCGGCCTGAGCTCGAAGACATACATATGAACATCGAGAATCGCCTTTACGAAAAGATAGGCGACGTCGCGGGGAAGCTTCACACGGCGCGCTCTCGAAACGACCAGGTCGCGCTGGACGTCCGCATGTTCACCAAGGACGCCATCACCGAGGTCGTCTCCGCGCTCCACGATCTGCGTCGGTCTCTCGTCGAGAAGGCAGACGCCAACGCGGACGTGGTCATGCCCGGCTATACGCATGTGCAGAGGGCGCAGCCTGTGCTCTTCGCGCACCACATGCTCGCCTATTTCGAGATGTTCGGCCGCGACATCGAGCGCTTCCGGCAGGCGTACGACAGGGCGGACGTCATGCCCCTGGGCAGCGGCGCTCTCGCCGGGCTGCCGTACCCGCTGGACAGGGAGTTCGTCGCCAGGGAGCTGGGATTCAGTCGAATATCAACGAACAGCATGGACGCCGTATCAGACCGGGACTTTCTGCTGGACTACCAGTCCGCCTCGGCCATCTGCATAATGCACCTGTCGAGAATGGGCGAGGAGCTCGTGTACTGGTCGTCGGACGAGTTTGGCTTCATCAGGCTTAGCGAGGAGTACACGACCGGCAGCAGCATCATGCCTCAGAAGCGCAACCCGGACTTCGCCGAGATCGCCAGGGGGAAGACGGGCAGGGTGTACGGTCATCTGATCGGCCTGCTGACGACGCTCAAGGGGCTGCCCCTCACCTATAATCGAGACATGCAAGAGGACAAGGAGGGGTTCTTCGATACGCATGATACCCTCCTGGATACGTTAAATGCGTTTAGCGGCATGGTTTCGGGAATGAGCCTGAATCCGGACCGCATGCGCGAGGCCGCACAGGGGAGCTACGTCCTCGCGACGGATATCGCCGACTATCTGGTGGCCAAGGGAATGCCCTTCAGGGAGGCTCACGGGGTGGTCGCACGACTTTCCGATTTCGCTATTGAAGAGGGCAAGAGTTTTCACGAAATCGCCCTGGACAGATACAAGAAATTCTCGGAGCTATTTGAGTCGGACGTGCTCGAGATCAGCGTCGACTCCTCGATAGCCGCGCGAGACGTGCCGGGCGGGACGTCGTTCTCGCAGGTCAAGCGAGCACTGGCCGACGCCAGGGCCGCACTGGAGGCCGAAAATGGTCAATAGCTCGGGAGTCAAGATCGCGCCGTCGATACTTTCCGCCGATTTCAGCAACCTTGGCGAGCAGGTCGCGGAGGCGGCAAAGGGCGGCGCCGACATGGTCCACATCGACGTCATGGACGGCCAGTTCGTGCCCGCCATCACGCTGGGCCCGCAGATGGTAGACGCCCTGCGACCGTGGACGGACATTCCCTTCGATTTGCATCTTATGATCGCCGAGCCCGGACGGTTTGTCGCCGATTTTGCGTCTGCGGGCGCTGACATAATCACCGTCCACGCAGAGGCATGCACACACCTGCATCGCACCATCCACCAGATCAAGGAGCTGGGCAAAAAGGCAGGCGTCGCCATTAATCCGGCGACGCCCATATCGGCAATAGAGGACATGCTTCCGGACCTGGACCAGGTCCTTGTCATGACGGTCAATCCCGGATTTGGCGGGCAGAGTTTTATCAGCGGCATGATCGCAAAGATCGAGCGCATGCGCGGCCTCATCAACGGGGCCGGACTAAAGGCAGGCCTCGAGGTCGACGGCGGAATAAATCTCGGCACGGCAAAGGAGGCGGCGGACGCGGGCGCAAACATCCTCGTTGCGGGCTCGGCGGTGTACAACGACAGAACCAGCGTAGCCGAAGCCATCAGGAAGCTAAGGGAAAGCCTCGAATAGGCCATGTCCACTCAGAATTCCGTGTCGAAAAAAGTCATCCTAGAAAGATTCTCGCTCAGTTCCGAGCAGATCGAAAGCTTCTGCCGTAAGCACCACATCGACCGTCTGGCACTGTTCGGGTCCGTCCTCCGAGACGACTTCACGACCGACAGCGACATCGACGTGCTGGTCGAGTTCGACCCGGACCCCATTCCGGGGCTGATTACCCCCGCCGGAATGGAGATCGAGCTTTCAGAGCTCGTCGGCGGCCGCAGAGTGGACATGAAAACGCCGTTGTCCATCAGCCGCTACTTCAGGGATGAGGTGCTGGAGGAGGCGGAGACGCTGTATGTCGCGCAGAGGAAATGACGCTCACTGATTCGAAGATTGTGTTAGATTAAGCCGCAACCTTAGGAATTCTAATTCAATTCGAATCGATCACGCATTGAAGACTTTCCGAGTAGGCGTTTTCTGGACAGCCTTCCCAACTATTGTGAGCCTAATCTTTGCGACGGCTCTATTCATAGTCAAATACATAAATTCATCAGGCAAACTAGGGTTGACTGTTGCGTCAGCCATTTCTATAGTTCTCGCCGCCGTTGCCGCGTATCTTATTGCGATATATCGTTTATACGTTCGCACTGCTCGCCGAATTTACCGTAACATCGTGCGACCCATCGCAAAGCGTGCGATAAGGTCCAGCCTTTCCCAACATATGACTAGATTCGAATGTACGGGTATAATTGACAGGGATGGGACCGTAGCATTATTGGTGCAGCCCAGACAAGGAATCCAATTGGATCTGGGCGAAACACTTAACGTTCACGAAAGCGCAGGCAATCAGTTGTGGGGGCGGCTAATCGTAAATGAATTTCATGAAAACTCATACATTTGCAAGTTAGACGAAAGAAACAACGTTGAGTTTTGGGCGCATTTAGAGGTGCAAATGAAAATCGACACTTCTCCTCCGCCCAACATTTATCTAGTTCGTGAGTTTCCTGAGAATCTGTTAAATTTCGTAGATATCATGTTAGACCAATGGAAGTGAAAATATGACTCAGTCGCAGAGAACATTAGTCGAAGGTAAGGTCGCAAAGATCTTGAACGATCGTGAGTTGGTGATAAACAAGGGCACTAAAGATAGCCTTCAATTAGGGGATAAGTTCAAGATTTTGGAAAAAACAGATGAGATTTTTGACCCTGACACCAAAGTAAGTCTGGGGTCGATCGAACGTGTAGTTGTCAGAGTCAAGGTTGTCCATGTTGAACCGTTGATGTCGATTACGCAGACTTATGAAACCTATACCCGGCAATCGGGGCAACTTTTCGCTGGTATCCTTCCCGGAGTTCCCCGTGAGGTTGTTGATGTCAAAACTTTGAGAAGGCCAGGCAGCGTAGTCGCTGAAGATTATATGGTAAAGATCGGTGACATTGCTGCTCAAATCAACGAAGAATAGAGATAACAACCTACCCCAGCGCGCGTCTGGCCGCGTCGACCGTCGCC
>JADFKI010000180.1 GCA_022565015.1 Chloroflexota bacterium | reverse complement strand
GGTTACTGCGCTCCCCGAAGAAGGGCCGAATTACCGGCTGCTGGAACCCCACGGTCTCGAATCCGGGTCCCGGACTGGGGATATCACTCCCCCAGTCCTCCAGGTAGTTATGCTCGGGAAGAATGAGGTCCGACATCGAGGTCGTGTCGTCCATGATGCCTGAAAAGCTGAACAAGAAAGGGACGTCGAAGATGGCGTCCTTGAAGCCCGCGCCGTCCGGCAGACCGTGCCACGGGTCGGCTCCCCTGAACATCAGTATCTGTATGCGGCCCTGCTTCATGGACTGCGTCAATGCGTTCCACTCAGCGAAGGAGCTGACCTTCGGCGCGACGGGAACGTCCTTGATCGCCGGCTCCGGATTGAAGACGATGCCGCCGGGCTGGTTGACGCTGCCCACCAGGTAGTTGAGCGAATAGATCGCGATGAGATTGAACAGGCCGTTGGTATGCGCCCCGGCGTTTCCGCCGCCTATCGCAAGCGCCGGACGGTGCTCCGCGAACTGGCGGGCGACGCTCGTAATCTTCTCCGCGGACACTCCGATCCTGTTGGCCACCCTCGCTGGAGCAAATGCGTCGATGTCGAACGATCCGTTGCCCGTAAGCGCACTCGCCGCCGCGCTCTCGCCAAGGCCCGCCGAGATAATCACCTGGGCGATGCTCAAGGCAAGAATGCCTTCCATCCCGGGCTTCACGTACACCCACTCGTCGGCGTTGGCGCCCGTCATGGAGAAGCGGGAGTCCACGTGAATCAGTGTCCCGCGCTCGCGGTCGCCCTGCCTGAAATTGCCGTAGCCTCTGCCGTAGCGTACTGGCGAGACCCATGTATTCAAGAAATCCGCGCCGAAGGAGAGGACGGTCGATGCGTTGTCAATGTCAAAGTCCGGCAGCACGTTTTGGCCGAAGACCTGTTTGACGGCCGCCTGGAGATTCGTGCGCTCCAGGGGCTCATAGGCCATGTGACGGCCGCCGTAAGAGGACATGAATCGCTCGACTACCAGGCCCAGGTGCGAACCCACGGGATCGGTCGCCATGACCACGCCGGCCTGGTTACCGGCATCCTGTTGATTTTTCAGTTGCTGGGTCAGGCGACCCATGGCGTCGGTCCAGCTGATTTCGCGGAAGCTGCCGGAGCCTCTCTCCCCCACCCTGAGCATCGGGGCCTTTATGCGGTCCGGATGGTAGAGCGCCTGGAGTCCCGCCTCGCATCGCGCGCTGTGCTTGCCGCGATTGGTGGGATAGTCGACGTTGCCCTCGATCTTCTTTGCCCGCCCCTCCATTATGCGAACGACGATTCCCTCGGAGGCGGTGCATTGGCGGCAAATAGTCGCATACCAGTTGTCGAGCCCGGTGACGAGGTCCTCGGGCATCTCGATGGGGGCCTGAACGAAGAGCTCCTCTTCCGGGATACCGCAAGCCTGGAATAGGACGGCTCCAACGGCGGAGCCACCCACCGTGGCCATGAATTTTCGCCTGGTCAGACCCATTATCTACTCAGCCCCTAGAAGTGACATGTTGAGCAATCGGTGGGAGCGCCGTTGTCCCTGTGGCAGTCCACGCAATCGCCCATCTTTAGCGATCGAACTTGGCGCACCTTGTCAGTCGCGGTGACGTCGCCGTGGCACGTCGAACAGACGGCCTGGGCCTCGACGCCCTGCGCCTGGGTGAAAAATCTTATGTGTGCCTCGTGAACGAAACGGACGTGGTCGGGGACCCTGTGGACTCTCACCCAGTCGATGGGACGGCCGCTCTCACCGTACTCTCGAAGCTTCACGATCTCAGCGAGTCCGTCGCCCACGGTCATGTGGCACGTGAGACAGAGGCCGGCCGAGGGTATCGTGGCCGCAGCGCCTTCGGTCACGTTTCTATGACAGAACGTGCAGTCCATACCCAGGTCGGTCACGTGCCTGACGTGGGGAAAGGCGATGGGCTGGTCCGGCCCTTCGTTGAAGCCGAACACCACCGGTCTACCGAGCCAGGCCGAGATTACGAAAATCAGAACAAGGGTTACCCCGGCCAGCATGCCGAGGCCCAACACGCCGACGGCGCCCAGCTTCCACATCTGGCTCTTGGTGGGTTTCTTGACCTGAAAGTCGCCCGGAATCAACTCTTGTGGTTACTTCCTTCTCGTGCTCATATCCTGCCTGTGACTATATCCAGAAATCCGCCCAAAAGTCTTGCAAAACGCCGCCGAATTCGACTACTCGCAAAAAGAAGAAGACGGCTATTCCGAAGCTTGCAACCGCAGCCCCATAAAACAGGATACGGGCCTTCTGCAGACTTCTGGGGATGTGTCCTGATTCGACAAACGACGGGATGAAGTTGTGGCCGAGGATCCAATTGGCCGCGAAAATAACGATGAAAACCACCACAATCCACAGAGTGGACAACATCTTCCCAATCTCGCTCCAAGAAGCGGGGCTGATGGGTGCTGGGTCCATCTAAGGCTTTCCCTCGCTCGCCTTATTACCGTCTAGCCGATTGTGAACTGAATAACAACCTCGAAAAAAGTATCACAGTGCTCAGAGCGGTGTCAAGGTTTTATCGAGTCATATCGGTCGCCCTCGCGCATCTGATAGTAAGGCCCCGAACAGGCAATTGCTTTCCCTATGTACACGGCAAAATCAGAGCAGGTGCCACCTCGGATGAGTCTCCGAAATCTTTCGAACGTAGTCGGCAATCCAGTCCCTCACGCCCGGTTCAACGTAGAACGTCGGCCTTATGAGATCGGATTCCGACTGAATCAGGCCCTCTTCGATCGCCAGTTGCGCGACTTTTGTTCCCGGCAGCACCCTGTTGCCCACACGCAGGGAAACGAAGGCGGGATCGATCTCTTCGAGAAAGCGGACCTTGTTCTTCACGCCGGCCTCTGTATCGCCCGGCTCACCGAAGGTCATCGCCAGGGTGTGAGGCAGGCCCACGCGCCCACACATGGCGGACAGGGCGCGTGCCTGCTCGAATCCATCGCTGGTTGAACCGCCGTCCGCAATTAGCGCCAGGGAGCATCCCGACTCCTTCATCAGACCCAACAGCTCATCGTCGCAATCGCCGACCCGAAGGTAGCTGTTCCACCTGATGCCCAGGCCTGCCCCAATGATCGCCCGACAAAGCTCCTTGGCGTGGCCCAAGGGTATGTTGAAGCCCGAATCGATAAAGAAGACCTTCTTTATGCCGTGCTCAGTGCCAAGATTCCGTACCTCGTCGATGACCTCTTCCGGCGGCCTGATTCTCCAGTCGCTCCCGTTGAACTTGTCACCGGCCCCAGTTGGATAGTATGCCTGCGCGAGCTTGGTCACGACTCCGACGCCGAACCCGGCCTTGTCGTATCGACGCATGTCAAGCAGATCGAGCCTTGGCGAGAGGCGAAAGTCCGAGGAGAACCGGCCTTCCGTCACCTTAACTTCGTCTCCATCCCGGTGGACGAGCCCAGGGATATCCAGGTAGCCTTCGCCCTCGCCAAGGCGGTCCGCCAGGGCCGCGAAGGCCTCGGCGCCGTCGCCGGCGATTCCAAGGTCCGCTCCGACGTACGACAGGCACTCGGCCGGCAGAATGCTGAAGGCCGGGCCGCCACACACGATGCTTACGTCGGTCACGGACCGGATGGCGTCGACCGTCGACTTGACGGCGGGCAGGTGCCACACGGGGTCGAAATAGCTCTGGTTGTCCAGGTTTCGAATGGACAGGCCGATGAGCTCGGGAGAGAATTCCCGGACGGCCTTTATGACATCCGCCGGGCCGTCCTCGGAGAACATGAGGTCGGCGACACTTATCTCGTGGCCCGCCTCCGTGAGCGCGGCCGCAATATAGGCGAGCCCTATGGGGACCGGCCGCACCGTCATCGTGTTCATATAGCGATCGGCCTGGTTGGTGGCGACGAGCAGCACTTTCATGACGAGCTAACTCCCTGGCATATGTCGTCGATTCGCGCCAAGTTTATCTCAACCAGCCTTCACAGGCCAGCCGAAGCTGATGCCCGGCCGTCCCGAGGCATCTTCGAACGCGGCTTCGCTTCCAGAGTCGCCCGTTATTCAGAGTGGACCGTCGTGCAGACGGAGCCCGTGAGGTCCTCTTCCCTGGTGCACTCCACGATGAACGTCTCTACCGAGGTGTTTATCTCGGGATCGTTTCCCCGCTCCGCGCAGGCCGAAATGATGTTGATAATCTCAACCTCGCGCAGGAGGAACGGCGTGGGCGGAGTCTCGCCCTCGATTACCGGTCGTTCAACCTGCAGCGGACCTTCGAATATCTTCTGAATGGAGACGAAGCATTCCCCGGACCCGATCGTGCCCGATTCCACCGAGATTGCGGTTGGCGGCGAGCCGGGCAATGGCGGCACCGGGGAGACCAGCCCTCCCTCTCCGGACGTCTCCGAAGTGAACGCCAGCAGCCCCGCAAAGCCCACGACGGCTACAATCAACGCGACCGTCAACAACCTGAGCTGAATACCCTTATGCCTGAGCATATCTACGACCTCCTCTAGGTTTCATACCTGTCCGAACCGCTGCGAAAACCCGCAGCCACCTATCCACGCCTACGTGTAGCCATTAGTCGACCAATTAGAGATACAAATTTACCACGTCGCAAAGATTATGTAAAATAGTCATCCGCCACGGCGCTGCCAACCCTTCGCCGCGCTTGTTAAGCCGTCTACCTTGACCTACAATACGGCCGTCAATTTGCAACGCGTTCGAATGACCAGAGGTGCGAGATGAGGCTAAACAACGTCGTCACGAACATGCGCAGCGGCAAGATGTCGTACGGCTGCAACCTGTCGTTTCCGTCTTCGACGCTGGTGGAGCTTGCGGGACGTGCGGGCTTCGACTTCGTTACCTTCGACAGCGAGCACGGCCCATTTACACCAGATTTACTGGACGACCTCTGCCGGTTCGCCGACATGGCTGGATTGACTCCGATGGCGAGGGTGCCCAACATCGAGTCCTCCACGATTCTTCGATTCCTGGACCGTGGCATCATGGGCATAACCGGGCCACACGTCACGTCCGGCGAACGCGCGCGGCAGCTCGCCGATGCCTGCCGCTACGTGCCCAGGGGCCTTCGCAGCTTCGGCTCCGGGCGGGGCGCCTACTTCGGGGATTTCGAGTCGGGCCCGGAATACATGGAGCACACCAATGACAACGTTCTGGTCATCGCGCAGCTCGAAGACATAGAGGTACTGGACAACCTGGACGATATCCTCGCCGTCGACGGCATAGACCTGTTCGCATCGGGTGCCCAGGACATAGCACAGTCCATGGGCCTGCAGGGCCAACCCAATCATCAGCGCGTGCAGGAGTTCGAGGCCGAGGTCCGAGAAAGGGTACACGCGGCGGGCAGAAAGATGGCCGACGACGTCATGGCCTCGGCAAGGGCAGCCAACCTGTTCCTCGACGGCGCCCGAAGCTTTCTGGCTTCGCAAAATGCCTAGGTCCGTGGCTCAGGCATCACATCGGCGTTCGGGGCGACTTTAGGGGGTAACACAGGCATGGATAGCCAGATTCGAATTAACGTTGAATCCAGAATGCCCTTCGCGGACGGTGAGGAGTACGACCGCGTCGGGGCTTACGAGGCCATCGTGGGCACGGTGGATTTCGCGATAGACCCTGACGACCCCTCGAACGAGACCGTCGTCGACCTCGAGCTTGCGCCCAGAAACGACGAGGGGCTGGTCGAGTACTCCACCGACCTGTACATCCTCAAGCCCCTTGACCTGTCCACCGGCAACGGCCGCCTGCTTTACGACGTCAACAACCGGGGAAACCTGCGGGCGATGCAGTTCTTCAACGACGGCGTGCACGCCAATCGGCCATCCAAGTCTAAGCACGCGGGCAACGGCTTCCTCATGCGGCGGGGTTACACCCTTGTGTGCTCGGGATGGCAGGGCGACATCCTGCCCGGCGAAGACCGCTTCACCATGCGGTTGCCCGTTGCCGTCGACCAGGGCCGCGAGCTGACGGGCAGCATCCGGACCGAGTTTATCCTGGACAGACCGGGCGTGAGGTCCCAGCCTCTGGCAGCCAACGACTACAGCCGAAGCTACGAGGCCGTGTCGTCGGATACCTCTTTGGCGACGTTCACGATGAAGAGGCACCCGCACGACACCCCCGAGCTGATTCCACCGGCCCGATGGCAGTTCGCCCGTGAGGACGCGGAAGGCGAGGTCACCGAGTCCACGACGGACTGCTATTTGCCGGAGGGCTTCAAGCCGGGCTGGATATACGAGCTCATTTATGAGGCGAAGAACCCTTCCGTCATGGGGCTCGGCTTTACGGGGCTTCGCGACCTTATCTCATTTCTGGTTCATGCGGAGACCGACGACAACGGCGTCGCAAATCCCCTGCGACCGAACGGCGCCGGCATCGAGAAGGCGTACGGCTGGGGGAGGTCTCAGAGCGGCCGGTACTTGCGGGAATTCGTCTATCGCGGCTTCAACGCCGACTCCCAGGGCCGCAGGGTCTTCGATGCCATATCGCCCCACGTTTCCGGTGGCGGCCGCGTCGTGTTGAACTACCGCTTCGCACAGCCGGGCCGGTTCCCGAGGCTGCACAGCGACCATGCATACCCCTCCGACCAGTTCCCCTTCGCATACGCGGAGACGACGGACCACTTGACCGGCAAGACCGACGGCATCTTGAAGCGGCCTGAGACCGACCCGCTGGTGCTGCACACCCAGACATCTTCGGAATACTGGGACCGGCGCGGCTCACTGGTGCACACCGACACGAGAGGCTCCGACCTTGGCGAGCAGGACGGCGTCAGGGTCTTCCTGTTCGCCGGGTCCCAGCACAACGCCGACCCGCTGGCCGGGCCGAGCGAAGGAGTGCACAAACACCTTACAAATCCGTTGAACACGACGCCTCTGCTGCGAGCGCTCCTCGACAATCTGGACGCATGGGCCACTGACGGCACTACGCCGCCGGCCAGTCGCGTGCCGATGTCCTCGGAGGAGACGGCCGTTACCGCGGAGGGGGCGAAGACGCAGTTCCCGTCCATCCCAGGCGTAAAGCATCCCGAGGGGTCCAACCACCTGTCGGTGCAGGACCATGGGCCGGATTTCGACAAGGGCATCCTGCGCGAGCCGACGGAGGAAGACCTCTCCCGACAATACGTTGTCCTCGTTCCGCAGATCGATGCCGACGGCAACGAGATTCCCGGCATACGCACACCTCACATGGAGGCGCCCCTGGCCACGCACACCGGCTGGAACTATCGGCGTGAAGACTCTCACGGGGCGACACTGGCGGGCACCGTCGGGAGCTACATGCCTTTTGCAAAAACGAAGGCCGAGCGCGAGGCCATTGGCGATTCGCGTCCCTCCTTCCAGGAGCGGTACGGCTCCCGGACCAGGTACGTGCGCGCCATAGCGCTGGCGGCGCAAAGGCTCGTAGACCAGCGGCTGCTCCTCGAAGAGGACGCCGACCGCTACGTGGAGCTTGCGATCAACGAGCCGGCTTTCGATGAATAGACAGGCAGGAGCCAGGGCATTATGGAACGCACGACCTACGACGTCGCGATAGTCGGTCTCGGCGCGATGGGAAGCGCGGCGGCGTACCACCTGGCGAAGCGCGGTAAGCGCGTCCTGGGCCTCGACAGGTATTCGCCGCCACATGACCTCGGCTCCTCCCACGGGCAGACTCGAATTATAAGGGAGGCCTATTTCGAGGACCCGTCCTACGTTCCCATAGTCCGGAGGGCCCACGAGTTGTGGCGTGAGCTGCAAGAGTCTTTCGGCCGGG
Organism: Chloroflexota bacterium; assembly: GCA_022565015.1. Classification (GTDB taxonomy): domain Bacteria; phylum Chloroflexota; class Dehalococcoidia; order Lucifugimonadales; family JADFKI01; genus JADFKI01. The sequence goes on along the minus strand of JADFKI010000180.1, from coordinate 231 downwards.
ACCTGCTGTTGCAGACGGGCGGCCTCATGATTGGCAGGCCCGAAGACGACCTCGTCAAAGGCTCCGAGACCAGCGCACGGCTGCACGGGCTCCCATACGAGATGCTGTCCAGCTCGGAGCTGATGAAACGCCACCCCGGATTCCGCCCCTCCGACGACATGGTGGCCGTCTGGGACCCCATGGCCGGCATTCTTTTCCCAGAGGCATGCATAGAGGCGCATCTATCTCTCG